>CAIZMK010000272.1 GCA_903934035.1 uncultured Methylococcaceae bacterium | reverse complement strand
GGAATAAAAAGAATACTTTCACAGTCTCTTTAGCATTGATCTTAGTGCTTTTAGACTATATTATTAAATCAATTAAGACTCTCTAAATCCTATAAAAAGCAGCAACCATAACACTATAATAAACCTAATAATGCCGTCCGTATTGATTTTACAATTTAGATTACCTAATACTTATGGCTTCGAATTAGGGCAAATCAGCACTCAAAAAACTCTGATTTACCCGCTTCTCAAGTACTAAGTTATGAAAAAAACCCATTTTATTCTTCTTTTTTGCATCGCTTTATTACTATCTATAACCAAGGCACAATCAGAACCTGTGGTAGTTATCGTTAGCACTAACTCACCCGTCAATAGCCTTGATAAAGAACAAGTCGCCAGTTTATTTTTAGGCAAAACAACCAACTTCCCTAATGGCAGTTCCGCCCAACCCATCGAGCAAACTGATAGCACAGCAGCTCATGAAGAATTTCATAAAAGCGTCACTGAAAAAACAGCCACGCAACTAAAATCTTACTGGTCAAAGATGGTCTTTTCTGGCAAAGCCTCAGCACCACAAGAAGTCGCTAGCAATGCTGAACTACTAAAACTACTCTCCAGTAATCCAGCCATGATCGGCTATATCGATAAAAGTGCAGTCGATAAATCAGTCAAAATTATTTTTACACCTTAATACATCTATTACCATCACTACCAAAGCAAGTATATTCATGAAAAAATTCTTATCAACATCCATAATAGCAGCATTAACTTGCTCTAATGTTTACGCCCTTGATTTAGGTCATGATATTACTCTTAAAGGATTTGGCACCCTAGGCATCGTTAATAATAGCACTGGAAATGCTGATTTTGTCACTAATCCCTTATCTCAACCTCGGGGTGCAGGCAGCACAGAAAGCCTTAGCCTAAATCCAGAAAGTCGAATAGGTTTACAAATGGATTGGAAGGCACTCGATCGCTTAAGTTTTACTGCTCAAGCGGTCAGCAAACAGGACGCTAATAACACTTATGTACCTGAACTACAGTTAGCTTTTGCTAAAATCAAAATCCTGTCTAACTTAGATATACGTGCTGGACGCATACGCCCCGCGTTTTTTATGCTATCCGATTATCTGGATATGTTTTACGCCAATCCTTGGGTAAGACCACCCTCAGAGCTTTACTCTTTAGTACCCATAGCCAGTCATATGGAAGGTGTGGATCTAATGTATCGCCCACAAACCGGCCCAGTCAGTTGGCTAATACAGCCCTATTACGGCAATACTAAAGTGGCAACAGTTCCGAATGCCTCATTTACCGGCAATAACATGACTGGCATCAATATTAATGCTAACTACAGTGATTTTACTTTACGGGGTAGTTATACACATTTGTCTATGAATTATTACGACCCTGGTTTTATCAAATCTGTATTAACGCCTTATTTGTCGCCTGCTTGTAATGATCCAAATTATACCTATTATGGTTATAACCTTTATGATCCTGCACTTTGCCAACAACAACAAAACTTGTCCTTAACCAATAGTGATTTTCAGGTTTTAGCGCTGGGTGGCACTTGGGATAATGGTGATTATTTTATTAGCGGTGAAGTAGCCAATAAGCAAACCACACAGAGTAATGTTATCGACATGACCGCAGGCTATGTTTCTGGTGGTGCGCGCTTAGGTAAATTTACCCCTTATGTTACTTATTCTGCCAGTGTGAACAACAGCCCAACCACCTTTAGCGGTGGCACAGGTGCTAATGCAACACTTAATAATCATTTTCTTACCGAAATATTAAGCCAATTTAACTACATGGACCAAGACACCAAAACCTTAGGTGTCCGCTACGATTTTTATAAAAATCTAGACCTTAAAGTGCAATGGGATCGAATAGACACTAGCACCAAAAATGGTCAAGCTTGGACGGGTATTGGCTTATTCACAAATACAACGAAAGTTTTTGCAAACACCAACAATGCCATCGACTTATTTAGTGCATCAGTTGATTTTGTTTTTTAAGAACAACAGAACGTAATATGGGTAGATAAACCTGAAACCCATCACACCATGATGGGTTTCGCTCTTACTTGCGGAGTAATTGTAGGCCGGAATAAGACTTTACTAGCGTAAGAGACTGTGAAAGTATTATGACTTTAGCTTCCCCCTTTGTAAAAGGGGGATCGAGGGGGATTTTATTAAGCCATAGGTTATTGATATTTAATAATAATTTTTTAATAGATCAAATCTC
>CAIZMK010000271.1 GCA_903934035.1 uncultured Methylococcaceae bacterium | reverse complement strand
TTTATGTAGGTCGGGTTAGCGATAGCGTAACCCGACAGAAATTCCAACTAAGATGTCGGGTTACGCTATCGCTAACCCGACCTACTTGTTTTATCGATTGTTTTACTTAATTATTCTCGAGTGCACTAAGCTACAAAAAACCGTAAAACCTCGTGGTTCACAAATAACTACCTTCTAACTTTCATAGCTAAGGATTAAACATGGGCCCTCATTATTTAAAGCATTTTTTTACACCTAACACAGTTGCGATAGTCGGTGCCTCGGAACGTGAGAATAGCGTCGGTTATAGACTGCTGCTTAATATGCAAGAAGCAGGGTTTAAAGGTGGACTTTATCCTATCAACCCAAAACATGAACAATTATTAGGACTCAAAGCTTACCCTAATATTCATGCCGTCCCCGAAGACTTAGATTTAGTCGTCATCGCCACGCCCGCACCTAGCGTACCTGGAATACTTCGCGAATGCGGTGATAAAAATGTGAGCTCAGTCATTATTATAAGCGCTGGTTTTGGTGAGCTCGGCGATGAAGGCAAACACCTACAACAAGAAATACTAGCTATTGCCCACCGTTATAGTATTCGCATTATTGGCCCTAACTGCTTAGGTGTTATTTGTCCTAGTGGCCTACTGAATGCCACCTTTGGTGATGGCATTGTTAAAGATGGCAGCTTAGCCTTGTTATCGCAATCCGGTGCCGTATGCACGGCCATCCTAGATTGGGCAAAAGTTCAGGACATTGGCTTTTCCACTGTAGTTTCTATGGGCGGCGCGGCTGACATAGATTTTGGTGAAGTGTTAGATTATTTAGCGACAGACAGTAAAACCACCGGCATTTTAATGTATGTCGAAGGCATACGTGATGCTCGACGATTTTTAAGTGGACTCAAAGCCGCTGCACGTTTAAAACCAGTCATCTTAATTAAATCAGGTCGCCATGAGGCAGGCTGCAAAGCCGCAATGTCTCATACTGGCGCGATGGTAGGTGGCGATAATGTCTTCGATGCCGCAATTGCTAGAGCTGGCGTTGTTAGAGTCTATAGCATAACTGAATTATTTTCTGCTGCCAGAGTGCTGGCTAATAATTATGTGGTTAAAAAAGATCGCCTAGCTATTATTACCAATGCCGGTGGCCCAGGTGTGATGAGCACAGACCGCGCAGAAGATGTCGGCATTAAACTAGCTGAATTAAGCTCCGATAGTTTAGATGAGTTAAATAAAGTATTACCAGTTCATTGGTCTCATGCTAATCCTATCGACATTTTAGGAGATGCTACAGCTGACCGTTATCAAAAAGCCTTAGAAGTCTGTATTAATGACGACAACATCGATGGCATCTTAGTCATTTTAACGCCTCAAGCCATGACCGAACCTACCCATGTTGCTGAATGTATTATTGATGGCGCTAAAGCTAGCCAAAAACCAATATTAGCCTCTTGGACAGGCGGCGCCAAAGTTCAAGCAGGACGAGAATTATTTGCTAACAGCAATGTCGCGCACTTTAATACCCCAGAGACAGCAGTCGATGCCTTCTCTTTTTTAGCGAACTATGCAGAAAACCAAATCCTGCTCAAACAAATTCCAACAGCAACCGATGAACTCGCCAAGCCTGATGTGACAGGGGCACGCTTAATTATTGAACGAGTACTTTCTGAAGGTCGCCAAGTATTAACTGCACAAGAATCTAAAGCCATTTTGGCCGCTTTTCATATACCCGTCACTCAAACCATCAGCGTTGCTAGCGCAAAAGATGCCATGATAGCCGCCGAAACTCTGCGCTTTCCTGTGGTTTTAAAAATCAATATGGCCGAATTTAGTCATAAATCTGATATTGGTGGCGTTAGACTTAACATTAACAGCGTTCAAGAAATCTCTAAACACTACTTAGAAATGGAAGCGGCTATCAAATTGGCTCACCCTGAAATCAGTAGCGTGGGTATGACCGTTGAACCCATGTTTAAAAGTGCCAGTGGCAGAGAATTAATGATCGGCGTAGTTAGAGATCCAATATTTGGTCCAGCGATAAGTTTCGGTTTAGGCGGCACCTTGGTTGAAATTCTACAAGATAACGCGGTTGCCATCCCCCCGCTAAACACTTATATGGTTGAACAACTCATAGCAAAAACCAAAGCCGCTAAATACTTAAAAGCTTTCAGACAACTACCACCCGCCAACATTCAGGCTTTAATTGAAGTACTACTCAATGTCTCAACGATGGTCAGCGAGTTACCAGAGATCTTAGAGCTGGACATTAATCCTTTAATTGTTGATGAATACGGCGCGATTGCCGTAGATGCTCGCATCAAGGCACAATTATCCAATCAACTCAGCCATTACTCACACATGGCGATACATCCTTATCCCCATGAACTCATCCAGCATACGCAATTGAGTAATGGCGTTAATATCTGCATACGCCCCATACGCCCCGAAGATGCTGACTTAGAAACCAACTTTCATAGTCGCTTATCAGAGCGCACTAAATATTTTCGATTTAGGCAAGCTTTACACGAACTTACTCCTGAGATGATTGTACGTTTTACCCAAATTGATTATGACCGTGAAATGGCATTTATTGCTATCACAGATGATGGACAAAAAAACACTGAACTAGCGGTAGGTCGATATTTAATGAATCCAGACGGTCAATCAGTTGAGTTTGCCTTAGTAGTGGCAGATGACTGCCATGGATTAGGTATAGGCACACGCCTAATGACCTGTTTAATGCAATCAGCCAAAACCAAAGGCATGTTATTTTTTGAAGGCGAAGTGCTAGCCATTAATCAACCTATGTTATCACTAGTAACCAAGCTTGGATTCAGCATAGGAAGCATTGCACATGATCAAGACATCGTGCGTGTGGTAAAAGATTTAAGATTGGCTTGATTAACAAATAACGGCAATTATTGCCCATCTATTGATTTATAGAAGTCTTGAACGATATTAATTTACAAAAAACACGACTTAGTTCTCGCTTAGTATTTGAAACAAAACTCATGATTTTTGACTCTGTATATAGAATGTAGGCTGGAATAAGACCACCCAATCGCAGCGCGGGGTGGCGTTTCCGGCTATTCGATCGATTTACATGCCGGAAACGCTTTCCTCGCTTGCGCTCAAAAAGTCTTATTCCGGCCTACAGTCATATCTTTAATATTGTGGTGCTGGTCGTAGGGGCGTATTACATACGCCCTGTAAAATTAAGTTCGTTCGAAAAGAGCGAATCTGTCACCCCTACGTTGTTTTGCGTTAAAACCTACAGCTAAGCACTTGTAGGCCGGAATAAGACCACCCCAGCGCAGCGGGGGTG
>CAIZMK010000270.1 GCA_903934035.1 uncultured Methylococcaceae bacterium | reverse complement strand
ATGTTTAATCGACCTTGTTAAAGCAAAAGTAGGTCGTGTTAAATGTTTAATCGACCTTGTTAAAGCAAAAGTAGGTCGTGTTGAATGTTTAATTGACCTTGTTAAAGCAAAAGTAAGTTGTATTTAATGTTTAATCGACTTTGTTATAGGATTAGTTAGGTTAGTCATGTTTTTGTTTAGCCAAAGTTGAATGTTACTCAATTGCATACAAGGCACTTTATAATAGAGCGAAGGACTCTATTGTTGTTTAGAAGTTTATTTTCTATGGCTATAGCGATATTATCATAAATAGGTGTGATGCAAAGTGTGTCAACCTTATGCTGAGTGTACAGCTTTGTCTTATAGGATTAGCCTAAATTTTAAATAGTGACAAATAATTTAAGTTTTTCTTAGTTAATTGATTTGATGATGTTTTTTTATAAAAAATGAGTGAATTAAAAAGGACCGCTGGCATAGATAGGCGTCATAGGTTAATATTCACAGGTTTTTTGTAATAATTATAAGTTAAATGAGTCAAGGTAAGCTTTTGTTTATTCTTGAGTTTGCGATAATATATTACATTTATTAAGGTTTATAACTTACCATCGAAGAGGCGGCTCCGTGAAAACAGTCAAGCAACTATTCGCAGGTCTTATTCTAATATCTTTAGGGTTAGAATCAGCTCAGGCGGACTATACGCTCAATTTAATGAAAGGGGTTACAAAGGTCAGTAATGACATTTATGACCTACACATGCTGATATTATGGATTTGTGTAATTATTGGTGTCATTGTGTTTGGCGCTATGTTTTATTCAATTTTCCATCATCGTAAATCGAAAGGACATCAAGCTGCACAGTTTCATGAAAATACTACTGTAGAAATTATTTGGACTATTATTCCAACATTAATTTTAGTGGGTATGGCGATTCCAGCAACAAAAACAATGTTGGAACTCAATGATGTAAAAGAATCAGATATGACTATCCAAGTCACTGGTAAACAGTGGTATTGGGATTATAAGTATCTAAATACTGATATTCATTTTGAAAGTCACTTAGATGAAGCGAGTGAAAAAGCTCATCGTACCGTAGGTGCAGATCCACGCTTAGTGCCACATTATTTATTAAATGTTGATAAGCCTTTAGTGATTCCTGTTAAAACTAAGGTACGTTTTGTGTTGACTTCAACAGATGTTATCCATTCCTGGTGGGTACCTGATTTAGGTTGGAAAAAAGATGCTAATCCTGGTTTCATCAATGAAGCTTGGACTTTAGTTGAAAAACCCGGTACTTACCGTGGTCAATGTACTGAATTATGTGGCCGAGATCATGGTTTTATGCCTATTGTAGTGATTGCTATGGAGCAACCAGACTATGATGCCTGGGTTAAAAAGACTTTAGATCAACAAAAGCAAAAACCAGATTTAAGTGATCAAACTCGCGAGCAATTAATGGCTCATGGTGAATCAGTATATTTAAAGAATTGCGTAGGCTGTCACCAAATTAATGGTGCAGGCGTTCCTGGTTTAATACCTGCTTTAACAGGTAGTGCTATAGCCACAGGAAAATGGGAGTCTTTAGACGGCTTCTTACGTGCAGGTACTTCAAAAATGCCTAAGTTTGACAAATTGAACGGTAAAGAATTTGCAGAGTTAATGACCTATGTGCGTAATAATTTGGGCAATAACGTCGGCGAAATATTACAGCCTAAGCAAACTGCACTTCCTGATGATGACGATGAATAAGTCTTTTATCATCTTAGCCCAACATTTTTTAATAATTCTTGAGGTATAAATTATGTCAGCAGTAGCCGAACATGACGATCATCATGATCATCATGATGATCACGATCATGGCCCCGCTAAAGGGCTGTTAAGATGGGTAATTACCACTAATCACAAAGATATTGGTACCTTATATTTATTGTTTGCATTAGCCATGTTTTTTGTGGGTGGTTCAATGGCTATGGTTATCCGTGCTGAATTATTTGAACCTGGTCTACAATTTGTGGATCCTGCTTTCTTTAATTCAATGACGACTATGCACGCTTTAGTCATGGTATTTGGTGCAGTTATGCCAGCGTTCGTAGGATTGGCAAACTGGCAAATTCCTTTGATGATTGGTGCGGCCGATATGGCATTACCTCGTATGAATAATATGAGTTTTTGGATGTTGGTTGCTGGTGTGTTATTACTAGCCAGTACTTTATTTATGGAAGGCGGTGCACCGAATGGCGGTTGGACTTTATATCCACCTTTAGTTTTGCAACCTATCACAGTTGGTAAAGCTTTGCCATTTGCTATTTTCTCAGTGCATTTGTTAGGTATTTCCTCAATTATGGGCGCGATTAATATTATCGCGACTATATTGAACATGCGTGCGCCAGCCATGCGTTTGATGGACATGCCATTATTTGTATGGACTTGGTTGATCACTGCCTTTTTATTGATTGCTGTTATGCCTGTATTTGCAGGCGCAGTAACGATGTTGTTGACTGATAAGTTTTTCCATACTAGCTTCTTTAATGCGGCTGGTGGTGGTGATCCTGTTCTTTATGAACATATTTTTTGGTTCTTTGGTCACCCAGAAGTTTATATCATGATTTTGCCTACCTTTGGTGTGGCATCAACTATTATTCCAGTGTTTGCGCGTAAGCCTTTGTTTGGTTATGCCTCTATGGTTTGGGCGACTGCTTCTATCGCATTTCTTTCATTCATCGTTTGGGCGCATCACATGTTTACTGTGGGTATGCCTATAGCGGGTGAGTTGTACTTCATGTACGCTACTATGATTATTGCTGTGCCTACCGGCGTTAAGGTCTTTAACTGGACGGCGACTATGTGGAAAGGTGCAATGACCTTTGAAACCCCAATGCTGTTTTCTATCGCTTTTGTGGTGTTATTTACCATGGGTGGCTTTACTGGCTTGATGATGTCTATTGCGCCTTCAGATTTTCAGTATCACGATACTTATTTTATTGTTGCTCACTTTCATTACACTTTGGTACCTGCGTCTATCTTTATTTTGATGGCGGCGGGTTACTTTTGGCTACCTAAATGGACAGGCCATATGTACAATGAAAAAATTGGTCAATTGCATTTTTGGTTGTCTGTTATTTCAGTGAACATATTGTTCTTTCCACAACACTTTTTAGGTTTAGCAGGTATGCCACGTCGTATTCCTGATTATGCAATTCAATTTGCTGATTGGAATATGATTTCGAGTATCGGTGGCTTTATTTTTGGCGCCAGTCAGTTATTATTCTTATATATCGTGTATGACACTATTAAAGGTGGTACAGGCGAAAAAGTAACGGATGAAGTTTGGGAAGATGCTTCTAAGCATGGCTTAGAATGGACTTTGCCTAGTCCTGTTCCTTATCATACTTGGACTACACCGCCAAGTGCCGTGCCAACTGAGCATGTTTTAGATACTCACTAACATAATGGGAATATATCTAGCCTTTTTAATAAAGGGCTAGATAGCCACTACATATAATGACAATAAAAAATAAAAACTTACTAACAGCGGTTATTTTGGTTGCTGTGGCGTTAATAGTTTATTTATTTGCGGTAGCTCAAGCGGTTTCTCAATGAGTGAAGAGCTTAGTAAAAAACATACTAAGTTAGTTCGAATATTGGTATTCGTAGCTGTTGCTATGTTCGGTTTTGGTTATGCTTTGGTTCCCATTTACGACGTGTTATGTGAATGGAAATGGATAGAACGTGATAGGCCTGATGATATAAAGCAGGTTTCTGAAGCGACCTATAAAATCGATTTGGAT
The DNA here is from genome assembly GCA_903934035.1 of uncultured Methylococcaceae bacterium. Classification (GTDB taxonomy): domain Bacteria; phylum Pseudomonadota; class Gammaproteobacteria; order Methylococcales; family Methylomonadaceae; genus Methylobacter_C. Next base: position 17,280 of record CAIZMK010000270.1, on the reverse strand, counting down.
AGGGAAATCACCGTAGAATTTATCACTACTTTGAATGAATCTACGCCGATGGAGTTTTATCCTGAAGTTAAGCAATTAAAAGTTCATCCGGGTGAATATCATACTGTGAATTTTTATGCTGAAAATAAAGCGAATAAGGTGATGGTTTCTAGAGCAATTGCTAGCTTCTCGCCAGCTCTAACCAGCAGTTACTTTGAAAAGACTCAATGTTTTTGTTTTTCAGAGCAAACTTTTCAACCTAAAGAAATTAAAATAATGCCGATGCGCTTTGTTATTAATCCTGATTTACCTGTAAGTTATAAAACAATTACTTTGTCATACACATTTTTTGATAATACTGATAAATCAGTAAATAAATAAAGGGGAAGCTGATGTCTACAAATACCGCTTATTACATTCCGCATAAAGCGACCTGGCCGGTTATAGGCACGGCTGGTTTAATGATTATGCTGGCTGGTTTTGCAAATTATTTAAATGGTTCTTCTATTGGATCTACTATGATGCTGATAGGTCTGATTATTTTTATCGTCATGTTAGTGGGTTGGTTTACCTTGCAAGCCAAGGAAAGTGAGTCGGGCATGTATAATCATGGGGTAGGTATTTCTTACCGTATGGGAATGATGTGGTTCATTTTTTCAGAGATCGCATTTTTTGGGGTGTTTTTTGGCACCTTATGGTACACGCGTAATTTGTCCGTGCCTTGGTTAGGTTCGGGAGCAACTAAAGAAATTTTATATTCTGCTTATCAATCAACTTGGCCTACTAATGGTCCAGGTAATGTCGGCGGTCATTTTGAACCTATGGGCGCATGGGGATTGCCTTTTGTTAATACTTTGCTTCTATTGTCGAGTGGTGTGACTTGTACCTGGGCTCATCATGGTCTATTGGCTAATCATAGAGAGCAATTGATTAAAGGCTTGGCTGCTACTGTGTTCTTAGGACTTCTATTTGTTGGCTTTCAGGCCATGGAATACCATGAAGCCTATACTGAAATGGGCTTGACTTTAGGATCAGGTATCTATGGATCTACGTTCTTTATGTTGACAGGATTTCATGGTTTCCATGTTTGCGTGGGTGCAATTATTTTGAGTGTGGTGTTATTTCGTAGTGCTAAAGGCCACTTTAAACCAGAAAATCATTTCGCATTTGAAGCAGCTGCGTGGTATTGGCACTTTGTTGATGTGGTTTGGTTAGGATTATTTATATTCGTTTATTTGATGTAAATGACTGTATTAAAGAAAGCGCGGACTGAATAGTCCGCGCTTTTTTTTTGCCACATTGATTAAGAAATTGTTTGTTAGCAAAAGCTAGGTAGAACCCTGATTTTCTAAAAAAAAATTAGTTGTTGGCAATGCAGTATTCGGTGCAATACGGCTATCGCCTCGCGCTCTACTGAATGAATTAAAAGAGTCAAAACTCATGAGTTTTGATTCAAAAAAGCAAGATAACACGCAAGCCGCAATCTGTAGGTTTAAGTCGAGGCAGTATGATGTTGAATGAAGGAAAGTTAAGAAGTCTTTAATTAACAGCTTTAGCTTGAATGGGTTTTTGCATCTGCATGCCTTCCCCTATACCATGTGGTGTAAAAATACCAGTAGCGACAGCTATAAAAAGAAAAATAAATAATAACATTGAGAGACCAATACGAAAGGTCAGATCTCTAAGGGTTTTTTTAGATTGTTCTCCTTCTTTTCGGTTGATAAGGTGAAACAATGCAGAGCCGAGACTGATAAGTATCAGGATGAAGGCAATAATGATGAGGCTTTTGATAATCATGATAAGAATTTTGTTAGTGATAGGGCGGGTAGTATTCTCGTTTAATAATGACTTTGTGCCAATAGCTAAATTTAACACTAACTGTTTATTTGCAAAATGATGGTTATGAGATTTGAAAAGTTTCCTAGTTTGGCTTATTTGCTGTCGTTGGCGGTGTTGTGTAGTCTGGGTGTTTGGCAATTAGGCCGTGCAGAACAAAAGAGGCAGTTAATTGAGCGGCAAGCTCAAGGCTCAACTTCAACTGAAATTATAACTTTATCGAGTAATACGATTTTTAATGCTGATAAACACCGGTATAAAAAAACCCAGGTAACGGGGCATTATGATAGTGCTCATCAATTCTTAATAGATAACCAATTCAGTGCAGGGAAGGTGGGTTATTTAGTATTAACTCCGTTTATTCTTGAAGGTGAATCAGTCGCTGTTTTAGTTAATAGAGGTTGGTTGCCGTTAAATCTTGATAGAAAGGTTTTGCCTGAAGTAGAGATCAAAAGCGAATCTATTAATATTAGTGGTCGGATAAATAACTTTCCTAGTGTGGGGATTAAATTAGTGGGTGCAGAAATACCCACTGAAAGCTGGCCATCAGTTTTACAAGTGGTGGATACGGTGGTATTGTCAAAAAAATTGACTTATCCCTTAATGCCTTTTCAAATAGAATTAGATCAAGATCAGCAAGGCGGTTATAAGCGGGAATGGCAAGCAATAACTATTATGTTGCCTGAACAACATATCGCTTATGCTATACAATGGTTTGCTTTGGCAATAACGCTCACAATACTATTTATTGGGTATAGTTATAAAAAAAATGATAAATAAACAACAAAAGAAGAATCAATTATTAATACTGGCAATTTTTGGTTTGACTATTATTCCTTTTTTAATCGCTTGGGGATTAAAGGAATATCCTAGCATTCTAAAAGGTAGGACCAATAGCGGACAACTCATCATTCCTCCAGTTACTACGGAACGCGCTGATTATATAGGATTAGATGATTTTTCTTCTAAAAATATACAGGAACTTGCAGGGCATTGGTTGGTAGTTAATGTTATACCAGAAGCTGCATGTAATGAGGTTTGTCTTGATGCATTAATAAAAAGCAAACAATTAAGATTGATGTTAAATAAAGAATTGCCTCGTACACGCCGAGTTGTTTTGGTGCTTAAAGAGTCTTCCGAAGCAGTGCAAAATCAATGGTGGTTAAAAGATAGCTTATTATCAAGATTGCACCGTACAAAGAACCCAGCTGATGATGCTTTGTTTTTAAGTTTACTCCATGAGGAAAATAAATTAGATGAGGCATTGATTCAAAGATTAATTGGTGGGGAAGATAAGGAATTTGCACTTAGTTCTGATTTAATCAGGGTAAAGCCCAGCAATGAATTGTTAAAAAAATTGACCGACATTAGTCAGGGAAATTCGATATCGGATGGCACGTTATTTTTGATAGATCCGCTAGGTAACTTAATGATGCAGTATTCTCCAGGATTTAATGCTTACAAAGTAAAAGAAGATCTTATGCATTTACTCAAAATTTCACAAATTGGTTAGTGGCAGACACATGTTTAGAAAATTAAGTCTATTTGGCGTTGTTTTAACGTTAGTTATTATTCTCTTAGGTTCATTTGCTCGTTTATCGGGCCTTGAACTGACTGCTCCAGTTATCGATATTTTAAAAGGCAGTGTTCATGTCGGTTTATCATCTATTTCAGCCCTGCTAGCGTTAGTTTTGTTTTTTTTATCTTGGCGATTTCAACCACGCAACATTGCCGTCATAACGACATCTCTAGTCATAGTTCTATTGATAAGTTTGCAATCAGCTTTAGGTTTTTGGGCACATGCTATAAATGCGATGCCTATTATCATCACCACACAGGTGTTGTTGAGCGTGCTAACTCTTGGGTTATTCTTTGGACTCTATTTGCGAAGTAATCCTGCTGCTACAGTTCTGCTCATTAATAGACGTAAGGGCTTAGGTTTGCTTGCACAATTGTCTGTGTTTGTTGTATTCATACAGATTATTCTAGGTGTGTGGGTTAGCGCTAATCATGCGGCTTTGGCTTGCAACACTTTCCCTCAATGCAATGGATCTTGGTGGCCAGTAGGAGATTATCAACAAGCATTAAACTTTTTTAATGGCTTAGTAACAGGCTATACCGGTGTCATTTCATTTAATGCCCAAGTAGCTGCAAACTGGTTACATAGAATCAGTGCATTACCCAGCTTTGTATTGCTCAGCTTGTTAATGTTTAGTGCAACAGCTACTTACTCATCAAAACCATTAAAAACAGCAGGTTTATGGTTGGGTTTCTTGATGTTTGCCGAAATAGGGTTGGGTATCGTTGGCATTAAACAAAATATGCCGCTATGGATGGCTATTGCTCATCATGTAACAGCTGCATTATTGATGCTGCCTTTGATAGCGATTAGTTTTTATAGCCGATTTGGCGTTGGAGATCAGTTATCACCCATTATTGATGTTGTAGCAGAGTCCGAACTTGTTGTGCCATCAGTTCCTGATGATGTTTCTGAGGCAGTTTATGTAGAGTTGCCTGCTGAATCACTCTATTTGCGTCTAAAATCTCAGTTAAAGCGCACTCGTTCTGGGCTAAATAGCATACTAGCTAGTCTCCCTATCAGTCAGCAATCGATTAGTGATGAGTTGCTTGAAGATATAGAAGCCAGTTTAATCATGGCTGATGTCGGTATTGATGCAACAGCAGAAATAATTAATCGCTTGAAGCAAGGGCTTGAGCGCCATCAATTGAATGATGGTTTAGCCTTATCAACAGCAATAAAAGCAGAGTTGCTTGCTATATTAAAACCTTGCAATATTCCGCTACATATTCCAAAACAAGATGGGCCATTTGTGATATTGGTGGTGGGTGTAAATGGGGCAGGTAAGACGACCACTATTGGTAAATTAGCCAAGCGACTTCAGGCTCAAGGTCATAGTGTTATGTTGGCAGCTGGTGATACTTTTAGAGCAGCGGCAGTTGAGCAGTTACAAGTTTGGGGTGAGCGTAATAATATTCATGTGGTCGCTCAGCATACAGGAGCTGACTCAGCATCGGTTATTTATGATGCTCTGCAATCAGCACAAGCAAAAGGCATTGATGTATTAATTGCTGATACTGCGGGTCGATTACATACCAAGTCACATTTGATGGATGAGTTAAAAAAAGTAAAGCGTATTATGGGTAAGTTAGATAGTGCGGCGCCTCATGAAGTGTTATTGGTTTTAGATGCGGGTACTGGTCAGAATGCCTTGTCTCAAGCCAAATTATTTAATGAAGCCGTCTCTTTAACGGGCATGGCATTAACTAAGTTAGATGGTACTGCTAAAGGTGGGGTTATTTTTGCTTTGGCTAAACAAACAGGTATCCCTATTAGATTTATTGGAATAGGTGAGGGCATTGATGATTTACAAGACTTTGATGCTGATCAATTTGTTGATGCTCTATTCATAAAGGACTAAGGCATGATTAATTTCGATTCGGTCACTATGCGATATCCAGAAACTGGAGACGTATTGCGAAATGTAAGCTTTCATCTACAGAAAGGTGAAATAACATTTTTAACGGGCCACTCAGGTGCTGGAAAAAGTACCTTATTGAGATTAATTACTGCAATGGAGCGCAGTAGTCGTGGCAGAGTTATATTAGATGGCCAAGATCTTGGGCTAGCTAAAGAGCATCAATTGCCCTTTATAAGAAGAAAAATGGGCGTTATATATCAAGACTATAAGTTACTTTACGATAGAACTGTATTTGATAATGTAGCGCTACCTCTTGTTATTGCCGGATATGGGCATTATGAAGTAACTCGTAGAGTAAGAGCGGCATTAGATAAAGTTAATTTGACTGGCAAAGAAAAGAAATACCCATTGGCTTTATCTGGAGGTGAGCAGCAGCGAGTTGGGATTGCAAGAGCTGTAGTCAATAAACCCCCTATTATTATAGCGGATGAGCCAACAGGAAATTTAGATCCAGAATTATCTGCTGAAATTATGTTATTGTTTGAGCAATTTCAGCAGGTTGGGGTTACTGTTTTAATTGCATCTCATGATATTTCTTTGATTACTCAACTGAATCATCGAGTGTTAAAGTTGGATCATGGTCAATTAGTTGCGAGTTGAGAAATGAAATACAGGAATAAAAATCAAGCTAGAAATAATGTGCAAGACATTTCTGCTAAGCAGGCTAATAGGCAAACAAAAGTTGCAGGAGGTGATTTTGTTGATAAATTACATGCTTATAGAGATCAGCATGCACATGCTTTATTTTCAAGTTTAGGGCGTATTGTTGCGGCACCTTTTAATTCAATCATGACTATTTCTGTACTAGCCATTGCAATATCATTTGTAAGTGGTTTCTATATTTTGGAAGTAAACATACAGCAATTAGCAGTACATATAGAAGCTAATAATCAAATATCTTTATTTTTAAGAGACGATGTTTCTGAAGCTCATGCCAATAAATTAGCTGAAAGTATTAGAAAAAATAGTAATGTACAAAACGTCAAATTAATAACTAAAGAAGAAGCTGCAACAGAATTCCAAACATATAGCGGATTTGGATCAGCAATCAATGAATTAGAAAAAAATCCATTACCAATAGTCCTACAAGTTTTGCCAAAAAAGAATTTAGACGATATGCATGAATTGGAGGCTTTGCAAAAAGAATTTCAGCAATCACCCGAGGTTGACGTTGTTCAGATAGATTTACAATGGATAGAGCGTTTGCAATCCATAACTAATGTTGTGAAATTGTTCGCTAATATGCTAAGTATATTATTGGGAGCAGCAGTATTAGTCATTATTGGCAACACTGTGCGTTTAGAATTACACAATCGTCGTGAAGAAGTGGTGATTCTAAAGTTAGTTGGAGCTACAAATTCATTTATACAGCGTCCATTTTTGTATGCTGGTTTTTGGATAGGTTTTATATCGAGTATATTTGCTTGGTTTATTGTAACGGTGCTAATGCTAATATTGAGATATTCTGTTGAGAAACTATCCAGTCTTTATGGTGGAAGTTTTCATATGTTATTTTTGAGTCTAACAGATACATTGACATTAATAGTTGTCTCTTCGTTACTGGGTGTTTTTGCATCTTGGACTGTAATTAGCTATCAAATGCATACAACACGTTTAAAGAAGCAAAAAATCCTAAAAGTATGAAGTTGGTAACTGATGGTGGGCTTTAAGCTTGTTTTTCTGCAGAGAGTACGAGTAGGTCTTCAAGCGACTGCTTAGATTTATAAAGAAATAAGAAGCCAATTAGCAATCTGTTCTTTCACAATGGTCATAATGTGTTTTTTAAATAAATCGCATGGATAGTTAGGTCTTTAATAAAATTATTAGCACTCACAAACATTGAGTGCTAATATTTGCAAAAATTTTATTTAAGGAGATTCTATGACTGCTTTAGCCTTACCAATTAATTTATCAGTTGGAACATTTGATGCTTACTTGAATTTAGTGCGTCAAATGCCTCGGCTGACCTTAGATCAAGAGCGTGAATTAACGCTAAAATATAAAGACCATGGAGATTTAGACGCTGCACGTGATTTAGTGATGAGCAATTTGAGGTTCGTTGTTCATGTTGCTAGAGGTTATAGCGGCTATGGTTTATCAATGCCGGATATTATTCAAGAGGGTAATATTGGCTTAATGAAAGCAGTTAAACGTTTCGATCCTAATGTTGGTGTGCGTTTGGTTTCATTTGCTGTACATTGGATTAAGGCTGAAATACACGAATATGTTATTAAAAATTGGGGAATAGTTAAAGTTGCTACAACGAAAGCTCAACGTAAACTTTTCTTTAATTTGCGTAAATCTAAGCAGGATATAGGTTGGTTGTCAGGAGATGAGGCAAAGGCGATAGCAGAGGATTTGAATGTGAGTCTAAGTGATGTTTATGAAATGGAAACACGATTAGGCAGTCCTGATATGTCATTTGACATGTCGGTTGATGAGGGGGCTGATGAGTTATATTGTGCGCCAGTCAATTATCTTCAACAACACGGCGCCGATCCATTGGAATTGCTTGAAAATGCGGATTGGGAGGGGCATGGTCAAGATTTATTAGCAGAAGCTATGTCAGAATTAGATCCACGTAGTTTAGATATATTAACTAGTCGTTGGTTAGTCGATAAAAAAGCAACCTTACATGAACTAGCTGATCGCTATAACGTATCTGCAGAGAGAATTAGGCAGTTAGAACAAAATGCAATGAAAAAATTAAAAACTACTGTTGTTCGTTAGAGAGGGGTAAGCATTATTTTTTAGTATTTGCCTGTGTTCTTTAAAAATGAGTATTGCTGTTATTTTGCAGTAATATTTAATTAGCTCTTAAGATGGAAAAAGCCTTCGTCTAATTAGCTCTTAAGATGGAAAAAGCCTTCGTCCTAAGTTAAAGGGGGAAGGCTTAATATCAAATGTTAAGATTTAACTTGGATTAAGCAAATTTAATAAGGATTGAGCCTGTTCAGCAGCTTCATGTCCAAGACTAGTTAAATAGCCACCATCATCATGTGTTATCAAACCTTTGTCAAAAAGACGTTGTGTTGCAGCGATGTTTTCTTCTGTTGCCGTTTTATGTACTTTGATTCCTTCAAGCGTCGTATCTAAATTGTAGCGGATAAGAATGTTTAATTCGTCTACAAGATTTTTATTATAGGGCATAGTCAGTCCTCAAGATTCCAATAAGAAGATTGACTAGCTTAATGCTTTTTAAAAAAAAGCTGTAGTATTTTCTATGCAGCACAAAAATTGAGCTTAAAAAATACAGATAATCGCTTCTGGTAATATAATTAAATAATTCGGTGAGAGGTAAGGTATGGTGGTAATGATTTTAGATAACTTATTGCTTATTAAATGTTTTATTTTTAGAAAGTCAAGTGGGTAATAATTATGGAAATGTATTTAAGAAGAATGAACTATTGATCAAAAATATTTTGGATTGACAGTTGTCCCTATTCTCATTTAAAGTTGTGTCCGCAAAACAAGTATGTAACCAACTATAACTATTAATATAACCCTTCGGAGCACATAAAATGGCAAAAGCATTAATTCAAATGGCATTAGATTCACTGGATTTCGACGCAACAGTAGCTCTTGCTACCACTGTAGCACCGTATGTTGATATTTTTGAAATCGGAACTCCATGTATCAAACATAATGGTATCAATCTGGTAAGAGAACTAAGAGCTAGATTCCCAGAAAAATTATTACTAGTAGACCTTAAAACAATGGATGCTGGCGAATATGAAGCAACACCTTTCTATGCAGCAGGCGCTGACATTGTTACAGTTCTTGGTGTATCAGGTTTGGCAACTTGCCAAGGTGTAATCAAAGCAGCAAACGCTCATGGCGCAGAAGCTCAAATCGACTTAATTAATGTTGATGACAAAGCAGCTTGCGCACAAGCAACTTGCGAAGCTGGTGCACAAATCATGGGTATTCACACAGGTTTAGATGCACAAGCAGCGGGTCACACACCTTTTGCTGACTTGAATCAAATCGCAGCACTGGGCTTGCCAGTTAGAATTTCTGTTGCTGGCGGTATCAAAGCATCAACTGTACAAGACGTAGTAAGAGCCGGTGCGAACATTATCGTAGTTGGCGCAGCTATCTACGGTGCAGCATCACCTGCTGATGCCGCTCGTGAAATTCGCGAATTAGTTGACGCTGTATAATTATGCATCAGCAACTTATCATAGAAAAGATTTCAAGCATTCTTGAAGCAACAGATGATTCGTATGACGTTAAGCTAACTTCTTTGCTTGATAGTGCAAAACGAATATTTATCGCAGGTGCTGGTCGCTCCAAGCTGGTTGGCAATTTTTTTGCGATGAGATTGGTGCATGGTGGATATGATGTGAGCGTAGTTGGCGAAATCGTAACACCTAGTATTAAAGATGGTGATCTATTGATTATTATCTCCGGATCTGGAGAAACTGAACAATTGATAGCATTCACTAAAAGTGCAAAAAAAATCGGTGCAAAAATCGTGTTGATTTCAGCTAAGAGTGAATCAACAATTGGTGATATGGCCGACGCAGTATTTCAAATAGGACGCTCAGAACAATATGGTAAAGTTTTGGGTATGCCTATGGGAACTGTATTTGAACTTTCGACTTTATTATTTTTAGAGGCTACTATTTCTCATGTTATTCATGATAAAGGTATTCCTGAAGAAATAATGAGAGAAAGGCATGCTAACTTAGAGTGATGTCAAGAGAACGAGTGGTTTTGCTGCTCGTTCTGTTTTTTCATTGCAATATTAAAAATATTTCGTGACAAGTTTTTAAATAATGAAATTTGTCATTACATGTAATTTAAAAAATAATGAAGGAGAATAATATGACTTCGCGTAGAGAATTAGCGAACGCCATACGCGCTTTAAGCATGGATGCCGTACAAAAAGCAAACTCTGGACATCCAGGTGCTCCTATGGGGATGGCGGATATCGCCCAGGTATTGTGGAATGATTTTTTGAACCATAATCCAACTAATCCTCAATGGTCAAACCGAGATCGTTTTGTGCTTTCTAATGGCCACGGTTCAATGTTGATTTATTCTTTGTTGCACCTGACTGGCTATGATTTACCAATCGAAGAGCTGAAAAGCTTTCGTCAACTTCATTCAAAAACACCGGGTCATCCAGAATATGGTTATGCACCTGGCGTTGAAACAACCACTGGTCCATTAGGTCAAGGTATTACTAATGCAGTTGGTATGGCTATTGCTGAAAAGGCACTGGCGGCTCAATTTAATAAAGATGGACATAAAATCGTTGATCACCATACCTATGTATTTTTAGGTGATGGTTGTTTAATGGAAGGTATTTCTCACGAAGCTTGTTCTTTGGCGGGAACTCTAGGGTTAGGTAATTTAGTCGCATTTTGGGACGATAATGGAATTTCCATTGATGGTCATGTTGAAGGCTGGTTCACAGATAATACTCCTAAACGATTTGAGGCGTATGGATGGCATGTAATTTCTGACGTTGATGGTCATGATGCATTAGCAATTTCTAACGCAATTGAATTAGCTAAGTCTATAACAGATAAGCCAACAATGATTTGCTGTAAAACAACTATTGGTTTTGGTTCTCCCAATAAAGCTGGTAGCCATGCTTGTCACGGTGCAGCATTAGGACAAGATGAAATTAACTTAACCAAAGCTGCATTAGGTTGGGATCATGAGGCATTTGTAATTCCTGCTGAAGTATATGCAGGCTGGGATGCTAAAGTAAAAGGTTTAGCAGCAGAAAATCAATGGAATGAAAAATTTGCTGCTTACCAAGTTGCTTATCCTGAATTAGCTGCTGAATATATACGTCGTACAACAGGTGAATTGCCAGTAACTTGGCAAGCTGATGCTGAAGCATTTTTAAGTTCGGTCAATGCAGAGGCTAAAACAACAGCGACTCGCTTATCTTCATTAGCAGCAATCGAAGGTTTTGCAAAAATACTACCTGAAATATTTGGTGGTTCTGCTGACTTAGGTTGTTCAAATATGACTGAATGGTCTACCTATAGACCAATGCGTGCAGATAAGCCAAATGCAAATTACGTAAACTATGGTGTACGTGAGTTTGGTATGTCAGCAATCATGAATGGTATTGCTTTACATGGTGGATTTATTCCATTCGGTGCGACATTTTTGATGTTCTCTGAATATGCACGTAATGCCTTACGCATGGCTTCATTAATGAAGATTCGTTCAATTTTTGTCTATACACATGACTCTATTGGTTTAGGGGAAGACGGTCCTACTCATCAACCAGTAGAGCAAACTGCAACACTTCGATTGATTCCTGGTATTCAAGTTTGGCGTCCCTGTGATGCAGTAGAAACAACAGTTTCTTGGAAATCTGCTTTTGAACGTCAGGATGGACCTTCAATTTTGGTTTTCTCAAGACAAAATCTGCCACATGTGCCACGAACAGAACAACAAATTTCTGATATATCTCGAGGCGGCTATGTGATAAGTGATTCTATAGGTCAGCCTGAAGCAATTATTATAGCTACTGGTTCAGAAGTTGAGTTAGCCTTGAAAGCAGCGGATGAACTTAAGGCGGCAGGAAAAAATATACGCGTAGTCTCTATGCCATCGACAAATATTTTTGATGCTCAAGATGCTGATTATCGCGAATCTGTTTTACCATCTTCGGTGACTAAACGAGTTGCAGTTGAGGCGGGCGTAACTGATGGATGGTGGAAGTATGTTGGTACTAACGGTAAAATTGTTGGTCTCGATCGTTTTGGCGAGTCTGCACCTGCAGGTCAGCTTTTCAAAGAGTTCGGCTTCACCGTTGAAAATGTAGTTAAAAATGTAGAAGCAGTTCTATAGGATTTACAAAAGTTACACATATTAATTTGGATAAAGTATTCTCGAGTGTAGATGCATTTATTACTACATTCGAGAAATTTACCCTCTTCTTACGACTTTTAGGTGAGCAAAGTGAAAAAGAATAAATTGACCAAAGGTGCATTTGTTGTGTTGCTGTTAGCAAATGCTGTAGTAAGTGCAGATCAAAAATATCCAGCCGCAGACTTCCAGCCGGAAGTAGTTTTTCAAGATAATGCTTATATAGCTAAAGGCAGTGCATCTAGTTCTGTTGCTGCAAAACCAGCTGAATCAAAAAAAGTTGAATCTGTTTCTGCTAAAAATCAAGAAGTGGACTCAAAATATCCAGCGGCTGATTTTCAGCCTGAAGTTTTATATCAAGATAAAAATTATAAACCAAGCCCAGCTCCTGTAGCAAAAGCTCAAACAGTGACTTCAAAAGTTACAGCTACTGAAGACGTAAAAAAATCAACGTCTACTGAGACTAAAGAAGATTCTTCTGAATTAACCTATTTATTAGGTTTAGCTGTGCTAGCTTGTGCAGGTTTTTTCTTAAGAAAACAAAGTGCAGTGACAACACAGAAAAAAACAAATATACCTGCATCTACTGTTAGAAAATCCTATGCACTTAATACAGGTGTAGCTAAATATTTAAATAAAGTATCAGGCACTGGTGTGTCAAGATATCTTGAATCGCATGTCAAAGTAGCAACAGTTTCTACGGGTGTAGCTAAATATATGGCAAAACAATCTATTGCAGCAAAAGCTAATGCGAATAATGCTGCAACTGGCGTTGAAAAATATATGCGTGATCGGGGATAAATAATGAGCCAAAATAACTTGGGTGGTTTTCTTTTCCCTGCTGTTGCCGGTTTGTTCTTTTTTATGAAGCGACCTAGTGTTAATGAAGTAGTTCATACGCATTATCCAGTTTTTTCTAAAGACACAAGTGGACTAACAGGTGTTGCTAAATATTTAGCTTATCAAGATGAAGTTTTGCAATCACAATTGCTTGCTGATGAACTTGCCAAGCAGCAACCTGAAGTATCGAAGAGTAGCGTATCAAAATATTTAGACAGCCAAGAAAAAATTCAGGTTACTGGTGTGGCTAAATATATGCTTAGACAGGCAATAGTAGAAAGACAACAAATTAATACATCCAAGGCTCATCAAGGTTCTGGTGTCGAAAGATATTTAAAAAATAACAGTAATAATGCGCCACAGTTAAGTGGTGTGGCTAAATATTTAAAGCATCAAGCTAGTTTGCCACAACCTAGTAATGTTGCTAAATATATGGCAAAGCAGGCTGCACTTGAAGTATTAAAAGCTAAAGTTGCTCCTGTGCAACTTTCTGGTGTGGCTAAATATTTAAATCATCAAGAAAGCATGCCAAAACCGAGTAAAGTTGAGAAATATTTGGCACAACAAGCTATTTTAGACGCAAAGAAAGTTAATTCAGTAATTGTTACAGCTAAAAATGAATTAACTGGTGTTTCTAAGTATTTAGATCACCAGGCTTCTTTGCCTCAACTAAGTAAGGTTGAAAAATATATGAAAAGACAAGTTTTGTTAGAACAAAGCATCCCTGTTATTGCTGAAACAAGTGTAGACAAATACATGCGTATTCAAGGCTAATTAATAGTTTTATAAATACACCGTTATTCTAATTGATAACGGTGTATTTTTTTGTTTAAACTAAACGATGGCTGTTTTTATTGATTATAAAAAAGAAAAACAGCGTATGTTTTGATCAGTAATAATTGATTCTCTTCATTTACACCTTATTCATCTTCATCCAAAATTCAAATAGTTGCATTTCATTCTGGGTTGAATGACGGTGCTACATTAATTTTAACTTAATTTTAAAGAGGGCCTGTCATGGGTATAAATTTACTAGAACAACTTAAAGCAGTAACTGTAGTCGTTGCCGATACTGGTGATATTCAAGCCATTGAAACATTTAAACCTCGCGATGCAACTACTAATCCTTCCTTAATTACTGCGGCTGCTCAGATGCCACAGTACCAAGGTATTGTTGATGATACATTAAAAGGTGCGCGTGAAACATTAGGTGCTGGCGCAACTGCTACAGAAGTTGTTACTTTAGCATTTGATCGTCTTGCTGTTTCTTTCGGTCTTAAAATTCTTGAAATCATTCCTGGCCGAGTTTCTACTGAAGTTGATGCGCGTTTATCATTCGATACTGATGCAACTATAGCTAAAGGACGTGATTTAATCGCTCAATACGAAGCCGCTAACGTTTCACGTGATCGCGTATTAATCAAAATTGCTGCAACTTGGGAGGGTATTCAAGCTGCGGCAGTTTTAGAAAAAGAAGGTATTCACACTAACTTAACTTTATTGTTTGGTTTACACCAAGCGGTTGCATGTGCTGAAAATGACATTACGTTGATCTCTCCTTTCGTAGGTCGTATTCTTGATTGGTACAAAAAAGATACTGGTCGTGATTCTTACGCCCCGGCTGAAGATCCAGGTGTTGTTTCTGTTACTGAAATATATAATTATTACAAAAAATTTGGTTATAAAACTGAAGTTATGGGTGCAAGCTTCCGTAACGTTGGTGAAATCACTGAATTAGCAGGTAGTGATTTATTAACCATTGCACCTTCATTATTGGCTGAGTTACAAGCGACCGAAGGTGAATTGCCACGTAAATTAGATCCAGAAAATGCTGCTAACTTAACTATACAAAAATTATCGATAGATAAGGCTACCTTCGATGCTATGCATGCAGAAAATCGTATGGCTACTGATAAATTGGCAGAAGGTATCAGCGGCTTCGCAACTGCTTTGGAAGCTTTAGAAGAATTACTTGCAAACCGTTTAGCTAGTTTAGAAGGCTAATTTATTTAAGCATTCAATAATGGTGGTTATGATTCATAACCACCTTTTTTATTGCTTTAATTATTCTTTTAACTGCTATAACCATCAATAGGACTCATAATGTCACAAAAAATATTAGACGTAGTAAAGCCAGGTGTAGTTACTGGTGCTGATGTACAAAAAGTTTTTGAAATTTGCAAAGCAAATAAATTTGCTTTGCCTGCGGTTAACGTAATCAATACTGATTCAATCAATGCTGTTTTAGAAGCAGCTGCTAAAGTTAAATCAGCAGTATTTGTTCAATTCTCTAACGGTGGCGCTGCATTTGTTGCCGGTAAAGGTCTAAAAGTTGAGGGTCAACAGGCTGCAATCTTAGGTGCTATCTCAGGTGCTAAGCATGTGCACTTAATGGCTGAAGCTTATGGCGTACCTGTTATTTTACATACTGACCATGCTGCTAAAAAATTATTACCTTGGATTGATGGCTTATTAGATGCTGGTGAAAAACACTTTGCACAAACTGGTAAACCATTGTTCAGTTCACATATGTTAGATTTATCTGAAGAAAGCCTAAAAGAAAATATCGAAATTTGTGGTCAATATTTGGCGCGAATGTCTAAAATGGGCATGACACTAGAAATTGAATTAGGTGTAACTGGTGGTGAAGAAGATGGTGTTGATAACAGCAATTTAGATCATTCATTGCTTTACACTCAACCAGAAGATGTGGCCTATGCTTATGAAGAATTAAGCAAAATTAGCCCTAATTTTACAATCGCAGCCTCTTTCGGAAACGTACACGGTGTTTATAAGCCCGGTAACGTTAAATTAACGCCAACAATTTTAGATAATTCACAAAAGTATGTCTCTGAAAAATACGGTGTTCCAGCTAATTCATTAAACTTCGTTTTCCATGGTGGTTCAGGTTCAACAGCTGCTGAAATTGAAGAATCAATTAGCTACGGTGTTGTAAAAATGAACATTGATACTGATACCCAATGGGCAACGTGGGAAGGTATCATGAACTACTACAAGAAAAACGAAGGTTATTTACAAGGTCAAATCGGAAACCCAGAAGGCGACGATAAACCTAATAAAAAATTCTACGATCCACGCGTTTGGCAACGTGAAGGTGAAGTTGGAATGGTTGTTCGTTTAGAACAAGCTTTCAAAGAATTGAACGCGGTTAACACTCTATAAGTCATAACTTTTAGCCAAAAAAAGCCGATGTATTGCATCGGCTTTTTTATTTGTTGTTTTTTATGTCTAGCTTTTAAGCTCCTCAACCCGATGTTATTTATTTCTTAGTCATGAAAGTTATTGCGATTTATCCAGGTACATTTGATCCCATAACCAATGGCCATTTGGATATTATTTCTAGAGCTTCTAAACTTTATGATGAAGTTATTGTTGCTGTAGCTGTAAATAGAGGCAAAACACCGTTATTTAGCCTTGATGAGCGAGTCGATTTAGTACGTTTAGTGACCCCTGAGTTTTCTAATGTTCGTGTTATTGGCTTTGATAATTTATTAGTAGATTGTGCGAAAAAACAGGGTGCTAATGTTATTCTTCGTGGATTGCGAGCCGTTTCTGATTTTGAGTATGAATTTCAATTAGCTGGAATGAATAGACGGCTTGCTCCACAGCTAGAAACTATGTTTTTAACGCCTGCTGAACAATATGAATTTATTTCTTCAACGATGATTCGTGAGATTGCAATGTTGAAGGGTGACGTATCTTGTTTTGTCCCTCAGACGGTTCATCAGCGATTAATTGAAAAATTTAAATAGGATTTAAGATGGCACTTATTATTAATGACGAATGTATTAATTGCGATGTTTGTGAGCCTGAGTGCCCTAATGCGGCTATTTCACAAGGAGAGGATATTTATATTATTAATCCGGATTTATGTACGGAGTGTGTTGGTCATCATGGGTTACCTCAATGTGTTGAAGTATGCCCCGTAGATTGTATTGATAAAGACCCCAAATATGTTGAAGATCAGGAGGGGCTTTATCAAAAATATTTAAAATTGACTAATGCTTAAGTAGTTAAACTCCCAAGGCTTATTAAACTTTTTTTCTACGTTTATCTATCCTCAAGCACAAAAAGCTTCAACCTGCGCCAAGATACTTGGTGCATCTAAACCACAGACAGTCAATAACTCTTCTCGCGTACCTTGTTCGACAAAGCTATCAGGTAAGCCTATATTTAAGACCGGCATCAATATGCGCTTGGCTTGTAGAAAGTTATTAACTGCACTGCCAGCGCCACCAGCAATGACATTTTCTTCAACAGT
>CAIZMK010000269.1 GCA_903934035.1 uncultured Methylococcaceae bacterium | reverse complement strand
TATATGGCGTCCCCAAGGGGGTTCGAACCCCTGTTACCGCCGTGAAAGGGCAGTGTCCTAGGCCGCTAGACGATGGGGACTAAAACTTGTTTAGTCCGGCCTAAAGTTATCTTAAGAGAGATAACCGCAAACTACTTTTTTAACTTATGCGCCAAATAATGGCGTCCCCAAGGGGGTTCGAACCCCTGTTACCGCCGTGAAAGGGCAGTGTCCTAGGCCGCTAGACGATGGGGACTAGCATTTTTTACTTATCGATGCTGGTGGAGCTAAGCGGAATCGAACCGCTGACCTCTTGCATGCCATGCAAGCGCTCTACCAATTGAGCTATAGCCCCACTGCATAAAAACGAGCATTCTACAGCAAAAGCGCAAAAAGTCCAATCTTAATTTAATGTTTTTATATAAGCAATGGCTCTTTCTAGTCTTGCCAAGGTCTTTTCCTGTCCTAGCAACTGCACAGTGACATCAATTGCTGGAGAAACCGCACAACCACAAACTGCGACACGTAAAGGCTGAGCCACTTTGCCCATATTAAGCGACAAGGATTCAGCTAAATTAACAATGACTTCATGTATTGGCTCAGCTTTCCAGTCCGTTAAGGCTAATAATTGATCATGCAAACTCGACAAAGCCTGATCAGTTCCTGCACTAAAATTCTTTTTAGCGGCCTTTTCATCATAGCTTTCAAATTCTTTATAAAAATAAACACTGGCAGCCGCCATCTCAACCAAGGTTTTGCTGCGCTCTCTTTGAATTTTAACGACTTCAGCTAAAGCAGGTCCATTTGCTAAATCAAGCTCCAACTGCCCCATGTGCCAACTTAAGTGTCGCGCCACATGTTCGGGTTCAGCAGTCATAATATAGTGATGATTCAGCCACAATAATTTTTCCATATTAAAGGTCGAAGCAGAGACATTCACATTATCTAATTCAAAATACTCAACCATCTCATCTAAAGAAAAGATTTCTTGATCACCATGAGACCAACCCAGCCTCACCAAATAATTTAACAACGCTTCAGGCAAATAACCTTCATCGCGAAACTGCATCACACTAACAGCACCATGACGCTTGGATAAACGTGCACCATCTGCTCCTAAAATCATCGGCAAATGCGCGTACTTAGGCATCTCTGCACCTAGTGCTTTGAGTATATTCATTTGCCTAGGCGTATTATTGATATGGTCATCACCGCGTATGACATGAGTCACCTTCATGTCCATATCATCAACCACTACCGTTAAATTATAAGTAGGCGTGCCATCGCCTCTAGCAATAATTAAATCATCCAATTCCTTATTAGCGACCACAATATCACCTTTAACTAAATCAGGAATCGTAACCACACCCTCAATTGGATTTTTAAAACGTATCACCGGCTGTCTATCTAACTCAACTAGCTGAGCTTCGCGGCATTTCCCGTTATAGCGCGGCTTTTCTTTATTAGCCATTTGCTCAGTGCGCAATTGTTCTAATTCATCTTTACTGCAATAACAATAATAAGCATCACCTTGAGCGATCAATTGTTGAATGATTTCTTTGTATCGATCAAAGTGATGAGTTTGATAAAACGGACCGAGATCATAATCCAAACCCAACCATGCCATGCCTTCCAATATGGCATTAACCGATTCTTGAGTAGATCGCTCTAAATCAGTATCTTCAATTCGTAAAATAAATTGCCCGCCTGATTTACGTGCATAAAGCCATGAAAACAGAGCCGTACGCGCACCGCCGACATGTAAATAGCCCGTTGGGCTGGGAGCAAATCGTGTAGTAATAGTCATTATGTTTGTTTTTATTATGAAGTCTAAGAAGTTTAAAACTGATTAACGAGCCTTTAAGGCCTCGCTTTTAAAACGAATACCCGCCCAACCATGAGCCATAAAGTTACGGATATTTTGATGGCCTGTGCCTTGCGGATCATTTAGAACATCCAGCCGATAATAATCACCGAATAGACACAGCGTTTGCTGCTGATCCAAGTTGTGTAATTTAGCAAAAGCAAAAATCTTGCAAGAACCCTCGTTAGTACCAGCCTCATTCACTAAGAGATGAACTCCTAGGCCATTACTAAATTCTGTAGGCGTATAGTGATAGTTATCACTAATAATCGATATTGTTTCATTAAAAGC
>CAIZMK010000268.1 GCA_903934035.1 uncultured Methylococcaceae bacterium | reverse complement strand
TGGTGATTATGTTATTAGTGGTGGCGAACTGGCGGCCTTGATAGTTATCGATGCCGTCACACGGTTATTGCCTGGTGTACTGGGTGATGAAGCTTCGGCTCAGCAAGACTCTCATGCTGATGGCTTGTTAGATTGTCCGCATTTTACTCGGCCAGAACAGCTAGAAGATCATGCAGTACCAGAGGTTTTACTGGGTGGCAATCATGCCGACATAGACCGTTGGCGTATGAAACAGATGGTCGGCAGAACTTGGCAAAGACGGCCAGATTTATTACAAAAAAAGAATTTAAGTGCAGAGCAGGAATATCTGCTACAACAATTTAAAAGTGAAGTTGAATAGGGTGTGGTTATGAGCAATATTATTGATGAATTGGAAAGAGAACAACTAAGAGAAATTCCTGTATTTAATCCAGGAGACACCGTTGTTGTTCAAGTTAAAGTAAAAGAAGGCGAGCGTGAACGTATTCAGGCTTTTGAAGGTATCGTGATTGCAAAACGTAATCGTGGTTTAAATTCAGCTTTCACCGTAAGAAAAATTTCTCACGGCACAGGTGTTGAGCGTGTTTTTCAAACTCATAGTCCTATTATTAGTGAGATTGCAGTTAAGCGTCGTGGTGATGTTCGTAGAGCTAAGTTGTATTACTTACGTGACTTGACTGGTAAGGCAGCTCGTATCAAAGAAAAGCTGTAAGCTTACTTTAGCGTGTTAATTAAAAAGGCAGTAGGGACAGGTTTCGACCTGTCCCTACTGCCTTTTTTATGCGCGTTTATTTAAGTGTTAAGATACATCGCTGTACTATAAAAAGATTCAAGTGCTACTATCAATAAGGCTAGCAACTTATGGCGTGATAAATACTAGGCTTATCTTTCGCCTTTTGCCCTTTGTCTGCGCTTAGGACAGCCCTGTCTAAAAGTGAACGATTAAGCTAAACTGTCCCGTTTTAAATTGGTAGTCATAAATAATGAGTAAGCAAGAAAAATACTTAACGATGACGGTACTTATGACACCAGACATGGCCAACTTCTCTGGGCATGTGCATGGTGGTGCTTTACTAAAATTATTAGATCAAGTGGCTTATGCCTGCGCAGCAAAATATTGTAAAAGTTATGTGGTAACAGCTGCACTTGATCAAGTGTTTTTCAAGCAGCAAGTTAATGTAGGTGAGCTGGTAACCTTTGATGCGCGTATCAATCATGTTGGCCGATCCTCAATGGAAGTTGAAGTCAGCGTAGACGCCGAGCATTTAAGAACTCAAGAGAAGCGACATACTACCTCTTGCTTTTTTACGATGGTTGCCATTGATGAGCAAGGAAAGTCAATTGAGGTACCTAGTTTATTACTAGAAACCGATGCAGAAAGAAAGCGTTATCAAGAGGCCGAACAACGCAAGGTCTTACGCCATGCTAGTTTAAATAAAAAACTAACACGTAGTATTAAGTCATCAGAAGGTAAGTTTTAAATGGGACTGCAAGAAAACTTCGAACAATTACCTTTAAAGGATTTTGCTGAGAAAGCCTATCTGGATTATTCCATGTATGTGATACTCGATCGAGCCTTGCCACATATTGCCGATGGTTTAAAACCGGTACAGCGACGAATAGTTTATGCCATGTCTGAGCTAGGCTTAACGGCACTAGCAAAGTATAAGAAATCTGCCCGCACAGTTGGTGATGTATTAGGTAAGTATCATCCTCATGGTGATTCTGCGTGTTATGAAGCTATGGTGTTGATGGCACAAAACTTTTCTTACCGCTATCCATTAGTTGATGGTCAAGGTAACTGGGGGTCGCCCGATGATCCTAAGTCATTTGCAGCCATGCGTTATACTGAATCTCGACTCACTGCTTATGCAAATACCTTATTGAGTGAATTAGGGCAGGGCACCGTTGAGTGGGCAGATAATTTTGATGCGACCTTAAAAGAACCCATCTTAATGCCGGCCAGATTACCTAATATTCTGCTGAATGGCACGATGGGTATCGCCGTCGGTATGGCGACTGATATTCCTCCGCATAATTTGCGTGAAGTCGCTAATGCTTGTATACAATTATTGGATGAGCCAAATAGTAGCTTAGAGACCTTATTCACCTATATCAAAGGCCCTGATTATCCAACCGATGCAGAAATTATTACTTCTGCTGAAGATATACAAAAAATGTACACAACAGGTGGTGGCTCGATAAAAATGCGTGCCATTTACGAAACTGAAGATGGCAATATCGTAATAACTGCCTTACCTCATCAGGTCTCTGGATCAAAGCTAATGGAGCAAATTGCCGCACAGATGCTGGCGAAAAAGCTACCGATGATAGAAGATTTGCGTGATGAATCAGATCATGAAAATCCTACCCGTTTGTTAATTATCCCCAAATCTAAACGCATAGATGTCGATGCGGTGATGTCGCATTTATTTACGACAACCGATTTAGAAAAAAGCTATCGCGTTAATATGAACATGATAGGCATGGATGGTAAACCTAAGGTTAAAAGCCTTAAAGACATCCTTGTAGAATGGTT
This sequence comes from uncultured Methylococcaceae bacterium, assembly GCA_903934035.1. Classification (GTDB taxonomy): domain Bacteria; phylum Pseudomonadota; class Gammaproteobacteria; order Methylococcales; family Methylomonadaceae; genus Methylobacter_C. The sequence goes on along the minus strand of CAIZMK010000268.1, from coordinate 6,792 downwards.
AGCCTTTAGAACGGAAACCGTCAGGCGACGCTTGCAATATCGTTTAGATAAAGTTGTGGCAAGGTTACATATATTAGACGGCTTACTGATTGCGTATTTGAATATCGATGAAGTGATTGCCATTATTCGTAGTGAAGATCATCCCAAGCCGGTATTAATGCAGCGTTTTGGTTTAACCGATATTCAAGCTGAAGCTATATTGGAATTAAAGTTGCGCCATTTGGCAAAGCTAGAAGAGATGAAAATCCGAGGTGAGCAAGACGCCTTAGAAAAAGAGCGGGCAGCTCTTGAAAAAACTTTAGGTTCGCATTTGTTATTAAATCGTTTGATCCGTAAAGAAATTGAGCATGATGCCGAGCAATATGGTGATGATCGACGCTCACCTATCGTTTCAAGAGAGGCGGCCTTAGCCTTAGATACCACCGCCTTAATTAGTAATGAACCCCTCACTGTTATCTTGTCAGAAAAAGGCTGGATACGTGCAGCCAAAGGTCATGATATTGATGTAGAAAGTCTCAATTATCGTTCAGGTGATAGCTTCTTGGATGCCGTAAAAGGTCGCTCCACTCAAGCTATTTATTTATTGGACTCTACCGGTAGAGCTTATAGTACTTCAGCTCATGATTTACCCTCAGCGCGTACCCAAGGTGAACCTTTAACTGGACGACTTAATCCTCCAGCAGGTGCTTTGTTTAGCCATTTATTAACCGGAAATCCAGATGATTGGTATGTTGTCGCCAGTCATTATGGTTATGGATTTAGAGTGCAATTAAAAGAACTGCTGAGCAAAAATAAAGCCGGTAAGGTTTTACTTAATTTGTCAGCAGGTGCTCAAGTACTTAAGCCCGCAGCCATCACTAATGACTCTGATTTATTGGCAGTCGTGACCTTACAAGGCCGTCTATTAATATTCCCAGTTGCTGATCTTCCTGCCTTAACAAAAGGTAAAGGTAATAAGCTCATACAGATACCGACCGCTGATCTTAGTAAAGATAATGATTGCGTGGTTGCAGTATTGGCTATTCCAGAGCAAGGCTCGCTAAAAATAGTTTCAGGTAAGCGCTTCTTAACCTTGAAATCGATAGATATAGCCCATTACAAAGGTGAAAGAGCCAAACGTGGCTTAGCCCTACCTAGAGGTTTTCAGCGAGTTGATGGCTTGTTGCATGATTAAATTTTAAATCGCTAATTTGAAGAGTATTGCCAATCGCTGAAGTAGGGCAGGGTGTCACCCCACAGAGTTTTCTTATATGAGATTTCAGTTCTAGGTGCATTGCCTTTTATGTAAAAATGATTTACCAGGCATAAGAGCTTACCATTTTTCCCATGACTTCAAATTCAAAGGCACTTTCTGCCGCTGTTCCAACGACGCCATAGCAGACATGGAGTGGCAATAAATGCTCCGCTCTTGGATGGCAATAGTTTGCTGCAGGGGCGTTCTGCCAATTAATCAATCTGTGTTCTCGCTCTTGCTCTGTAAGCTGTCTATTCGAGCAAGTCTCTAAAAGCCATTGTTCGAAGGACAGATTCATAGCCTGAGATTGCTTGGTCGATGCTGTAAAAAAGGCCTTGATATTATGAAATGAAAACCCCGAACCAATGATAAGAACATTTTCATTTCTTAATTCAGCTAAAGCATTGCCTATCCGAATATGCGCTTCGGGCTGCAAACTGCTGACCAAAGACAATTGAACGCAGGGAATATTTGCCTTTGGATACATTAACTTTAACGGCACAAAAAGACCATGATCAAAGCCACGCTGATCATCAAGTTCAGCACTAATTCCAGCATTGCCTAAAAGATTGAAAATTTTCTTAGCTAGCTCTGGCGTCCCTAGTGCAGGGTACTTAATCTCATAGGCTTCTTTAGCAAAACCATAATAATCATAGATCAATGAAGGAAAAGCAGCACTGGTAATAGTGGGCTTAGTTTCCTCCCAATGTGCACTAATAACTAAAATTGCCGATGGCTTTATAAGTGTAGGCGTAAGCTTTTTAATAAAATCTATCATGGTCTGATGGTTTTTATCGCCTAACAAAGGTAGCGGTCCTCCCCCATGAGAAAGGTACAAAACAGAAGTTAGTCGATTATTTGTTTTGTTGTTCATGTTGAACCTAGCACCTAATATTAATCGTTGCAAAAGTTTTAGCACTTCCCATGTACTGGGTTACTGCCCGCTATTAGTGGGGTTGAGTCTGCTGTGGGAGTGGCTAAAGAGCATAGGTATCTACACAAATAATTGTTAGCATTCCCAGGCAAGAACGATAACATTGTAGTGAAGACCGTAGGGGCGTATTGCATACGCCCTTATAAAATAAGCCCTATAAAATGGGACTTTCAATGTTGGGCGTATGCAATACGCCCCTACCGTGTTTTTTTATCGTTTCCACGCCGGTAAGAAACTTGTGTGGATATCTATGGCTAAAGAGGGGGAAATAATAAGAATACTTTCACAGTCTCTAAAGCCACTTCCTCAGACTAAAAGCCCTTAATAGTTAGTGGTACCCAATATCATGCGATGACTTATGCTACAATTAATACTTTGTTGATTATTTATTCCTTGGCGGCTTCGACTGGGATGGTAATGGTGACATCATCGCCCACGTTAGGTGCGTATTTACCCATATTGAAGTCGGTGCGTTTGACGACGGTAGTCGCATTAGCTCCACAAGCATCTTTTTTGAGCATTGGGTGCGGCATACACTGGAAGGATGTCACTGTCAGCGACACCGGTTTACTGATGCCTTTCAGCGTCAAGATACCATCAACTGCGATTAAGTTCTCTCCCTCAAATTTCAGTTTGTTTGAGGTGAAGTTAGCTGTTGGATATTTTGCAGTATCTAAGAAATCTTCACCTTGAATGTGTTCATTGAATAGCGAATTACCTGTATTAACTGAGGTGGTGTCGATAGTTACTTCTACGGAACCGGTTTTTGCTTGGCGATCAAGTACGATTTTTCCTGAGGTTTTATCGAAACGACTGAGTTGTGTAGAGTAACCAAAATGGCTATAAGAGAAACGAGGTAAGGTGTGACTTCCTTCGATAGTATAGGTTTCTGTAGTAGCTAGTGCTGTGGTTGAAAATGTTGCAACTAATAAGAATAAGAGCTGTTTCATGGTAAATGATCCTAGGTAAGGTTAGTTAAAAAGATTGTTATTTTTGGATATCGATTAATAGCGGCTATCTACTTAAGATGTGACAAAAAAATTAAGGAAAGAAAATATAAACTTTTTTGTGGGAGCGGCCTTTCGATAAGAATAGGGCGAGCGCTTAAGTTTTGCTACTTGTTCCTTAATAATAAATTAGTGTCCTTTAGCAGCAAGTCCTAATAGTTTTTCTTTCGCTGAGGCCAGCGCCTTATGCTTAGTATCATCGCCTTTATTAAGCCCTTCTGCATAAATAAACTCGACATCACTCATGCCCAGAAACTTTAGAAAATCTCGCACATAATTAGTTTGGCTATCCAGAGTTGTTCCCGCATACATGCCGCCTCTGGTTGCAAATATGTAGATTTTTTTTCCTAAGATCAAACCCTCTGGGCCGTTTTCGGTATAACGAAAAGTCACCCCTGCACGAGCAATCTGGTCAAAATAAGCTTTCAGCGTTGAAGGAATGCCAAAGTTATACATAGGTAAGCCGATAACGATAACGTCTGATTGCTTAAGTTCGTCGATGAGTGCATTCGATTCTTCAATAAAAACTTTTTGCTCAACCGTTCTCGCTTCAGGCGGTGTAAAAAAAGCCGAAACCCGTTGAGCATCAAGATGGGGTATTGGTTCATTTGCTAAATCACGAACGGTGACTAAGGCATCTTGATTATTTGCATGCCATGCGGCAACGAACTCATTGGCCAACTGGCTAGAATGGCCATCGGATGAAAATACACTGGAATTAATTTGTAGTAGAGCCGTCATGATTTTGTCCCATAATTATTGAAAGTGCTGATATTTAACTTCTTATTCGAAAGATAAAAAAGCATAATAATTAGCTAGTATTAATCAATTAATTAGATGAATAAAAGTCATGAGCACTCATATTACACTAGAGCAATGGCGATCTTTAATCGAAGTCGTGGATGCAGGTGGTTACGCACAAGCAGCAGAAAGGCTCTGTAAAAGCCAATCTGCTGTGAGTTATGCCGTACAAAAAATAGAAACCTTATTGGGTATTAAAGCTTTTGAAATCAAGGGTCGTAGAGCAATACTTACTTCTACAGGACAAATGCTGTATCGGCGTGCACTTGCCTTAGTCAATGAAGCGAATGAATTAGAGAAAGCCGCTCATAAGTTATCAGCAGGATGGGAAGCCATAATTACGGTTGCTGCTGAAATCTTGTTTCCTTCAGAACTACTTTTGAACTGCTTTCAACGTTTTAGCTTACAAAGTCCCAGTACGCGCATCGAATTGATTGAATCGGTGCTTGGAGGGACATCAGATGCGCTGCTTAGTGGACAGGTAGATTTAGCTATTTCTCCACAATTACCTCCTGGTTTCTTAGGTGAAATTTTAATGCGAATACGTTTGCAGGCTGTAGCGCATATCGATCACCCTCTGCATCATTTAGGTAGAGAATTGAGTTATCGAGATTTACGCGCCTATCGTCATGTTGTGATTCGGGATTCAGGAACTAAGCGTGATCAGCGCACAGCAACAGTAGAGGTTGATCAACGTTGGACTGTGAGCCAAGTTGCCACATCAATTCAAGCCGTGTCTATGGGATATGGCTTTGCTTGGTTACCTGAAGAGCATATTCGAGAGGAGCTTAGAGCAGGAGTTTTAAAGCCCTTACCTTTAAAGCAAGGTCATATACGCGAAATACCCCTTTATCTAATTTTAGCAAATCCTGACTTTGCAGGATCCGGGGTAAGGTGTCTAGCCAATATACTTAGAGAACTGAGCAAAAATAATCATTAAATCGATCGTAATCTAGGGAGAGGTTGCGACCTGTCCCTACGATGTAAAATGTAACAATGGACAAGCTAAAATGATAATACTTACAAGGCTTAAGAAACTGTGAAAGTATTCTTTTTATTCCCCCCTCTTTAGCCATGGCTACCTACACAAGTAATCATCCCAGCAGTAGTTGGACAACAAAAATTGTAGTTGTAGGCCGGAATAAGACTTTTTGAGCGTAAGCGAGGAAAGCGTTTCCGGCATCGGTAGGGCTCCTGTGCCGGAAACGCCACCACGCGCTACGCTAGTCTGGTCTTATTCCGGCTTACAGCTTCAAAATTTCTCACTTAAAGCATGGGTATCTACACAAGTAATCATCCATGCAGTAGTTGGACAACAAAAATTGTAGTTGTAGGCCGGAATAAGACTTTTTGAGCGTAAGCGAGGAAAGCGTTTCCGGCATACGCGCAGATCCCAATGCCGGTCTGGGTTTGTAACCCCGACCGAAGCGTTTGCATACGCTTATTTAAGGAACAGAATTTAATTTAAAAATAAATTAAAATATTAGTATCTATTCTCAGGATAAAGGGCTATTGTCTAGCGCTGGCAACCGCCGCCCTAACTTAGGAATAATCATGAAAATCATCAAGGCTCTGTTAGATTTTGTAACCATTCCACTTAAAACCAAACCGACTGTTTTTAATAGTATTATCAATCACCTTACAGACAACCCCTACTACCCCGCCATTGATCCGCCTTTAGCGACGCTAAGATTGGCGGTCGATAATTTTGAACAGGCTATACTCGCTGCAGATGATGGTAGCCATATAGCTAATTCTGCTATGCACGATAGTGATAAAGCCGTTACCTTACTGTTTAAAAACTTAGTGGGTCATGTCAACAAAGTAGCCAATGGGGATCTTACCATGATCTTAAGCAGTGGCTTTACCCCTTCTAGTCAACCTACTGCTCGCGATAAAGCGATATTAGCCATTACTGACGGCCCCCGTTCGGGCAGTGTAAAAGCAACTACACAAACCATTGATCGCGCCGGTGCTTATCATTGGGAAACAAGAATAACTAGTGCCGCAGGTGTTAAAGGCGAATGGGTAGCCGCTGGCCTTACCACACAATCAAGCATTATTTTAGAGGGCTTTGAAGTCGGCGCACTGTTAGAAGTAAAGGTCAGAGCAGTAACACCTGCAGGTACCACAGATTTTTGCGTCCCTGTATCAAAGCTAGTCAATTAATCACTCTGGCCTCACTAAGCACTATTAACCTGACAGGTTTTGCCATTATTAAAAACGCCTGTCAGGTTAAATCTCCCTTTTTTGATATCCATACCAGCTTCTTTAATACCCATACAGCGGTTTTTAATACAAAAATAGCGATTTTAAATACATAAAACTTCCATTTTTATACTTAAAACGCTGCTTTAGACACTCATAACTGCACTTATAATAAATAACCCCTGCCTCTTTGTATTAAAACTTATCTTTTCGATACACAAAACTCACCATTAGCTATTAAAAAGCACGATTTTTATACCTCACCGGTTTTCTTTAATATCAAACGCCCCCTTATACATACGAAAACCAGAGATTTTCGTATATAAAACTGCCTTTTTTATACGATAAAGGGTTGTTTTAGTAACTTAACCTCGGTTTTTAGTACCTTACCGAAGAGGTTTTGCAACTCCGATCGCTTGGGTTATACTCATTTCATAGCTGTAGGCCGGAATAAGGCTTTGCGAGCGACAGCGAGTAAAGTGTTTCCGGCAATCACATCGACCCTGTGCCGGAAACGCCACCACGCGCTACGCTTGGGTGGTCTTATTCCGGCCTACAACTACTTAAAATATTAACCGCAGAGTTGTCAGCCTCATCTAAATCAAAAG
>CAIZMK010000267.1 GCA_903934035.1 uncultured Methylococcaceae bacterium | reverse complement strand
GCCATCATGCGCTACGCTTAGGTGGCCTTATTAAGACCTACATCAGGGTTCCCTAACTATTCAAATAATGACAACAATCAATAAAATAAACGTGTGCCTAGCACTAAGCCTATCTCTGGCATCACTACCAAGCTTAGCCTTCGATTGGACTAGCAGCAATATTCAATACTTGCATGGCAGTGGTTATTTGCTGGGTGCAAAAGATCGAGACATAATCACCGTAGAACATAGCGATGGCTGGAAATATGGCCAGAACTTCTTTTTTATCGACACCATCTACCACGAACAAAATACAAATGGCTACCAATTTGAAGCCTATGGTGAGATATACAGTTATCTTAGCGCCAGTAAAATAACTGGCTTGCCCATTAAAGTTGGCCCGATAAAAGATATAGGTCTGACCTTAGGACTTAATGCCGGCTCACAACCCTCACAAACCCCGTTTCGTGCTTATTTGTCGGGAGCAAGCTTACAATTCGATTTACCTCTGTTTAAATATCTGCAATTAGATTTCTTAGCCTATAAGAATGAATATTTAAATACAGCAAGCTTTCAGTTAACGCCTTCATGGGAATTATCTTTAGATAACCTCGGCTTACCGATCGTTTTCAGAGGCTTTATGGATTACATCAGTGCTGGTGGTGCAGGCCCAGCCTGGACAGTACTCTTTCAACCCCAAATATTATTAGACGTCGGTCGATATTACGGCCATAAACAACAATTAATGCTAGGCATCGAATATCAATATTGGCACAACAAATTTGGCTTGATGAATTTTGATGAAAGCTTACCGCAATCAGTGGTGATATTTAGGTTTTGATGGGCTTGAATGATTGAAAGCATAACAGAGTCATCGTGTGTGTTTTTTGATTTGATACTGGGCGAATCTGTAGCCCCTAAAGTTTATAGGCATTAGCAAAGGTTGGTTCTTTAAAAACCATGATACAAAAAAAAATAAGCATCGGTCTGTAGGGGCGACAAATTCGCCTAGTACATTTTGCTTTTTTAAAAGACTCACACTTACAACCAAATAGCATCCCATAACGGGTAATCACCTATGTGCTCAACAATGCCCGCGCGTAAGGGATTAGCAACAATATAACGAGCTACCGCACGCACATTTTCATCCCCCCGAAGTGCATGGTCATGAAAGCCTCGTTGCCATAATGATCCTTGTCGACCCATGCGTGCATTTATAACAATCGATGATCGTGCTTTAATTTTTTTGACTAACTCAGATAAACTTAATGGTTCATTAAGTTGAAATAGCCAATGAAAATGATCCGGCATAATGACCCATGCTAAAGAATTGACCCATTGTTGCTCATGTAATTGACGCATTTCCATCACTAATAATCGACCATTTTGAAAATCTTCAAAAAAAGGTTGTCTACCTTCGGTGCAGGTCGTAATGTGATAAGCGTTACCAGGAATAGATACTCTGCCTTTAAGAAGATCATCTCTAGGCATGATTGGTTTTATTCATTGTTAATACATTAACCGTGATTTTTTAATAGCGGTCAATATACAGGACAATGTTTGATATGCAGCTAATTTTATTTTGTAGGTGGCACTTAGTTCAGTATATTTCCTTTTTTTATACGCGGCGAATGAATTCGCCCCTACAGTTTATAGGCTACAAAAGTTTGTGTTGGCTAAGGTTGGCATGATACAAAAAAAATAAGTATCGGTCTGTAGGGGCGAATTCATTCGCCCTGTATCATGGAATATCCGATTACTGAGCGAATCTGTAGCCCCTACAAAATCTAACTCTCAAAATAATGATAACCATTCTTACCTGCTTGTTTTGCGATATACATGGCTTGGTCGGCTTGATCGATTAAGGAATTAATGTCTACATCTTGGTAGCTTGCATCGCGACCATAAAGACTCGCGCCAATACTGGCTGAGACCTGTAATGTTAATGTTTCTAAGATAATGGGTGCTGAGCAGGCTTGTAACAAATGACTAATAGGTATTTTGCCTAAATCTTGCTCTGATAATTCGGTTAATAATACGATGAATTCATCGCCACCTAAACGGGCTACTGTGTCGGTTTTACGCAGCGCTGCTTTCATACGTTGACTAACGATAATTAATACTTTGTCGCCGATGTCGTGACCATAGTTATCGTTGATTTGCTTAAAGCCATCTAAATCTATAAATAATACGGCTAAGTAGCCTCTCTCACGATTAACTCTAGCCATCGCTTGTTCTAAGCGGTCCAAAAATAGCAGACGATTGGGTAGGCTGGTTAAAGTATCGTAATAAGCTAGGTTTTTTAGATCGTGTACTTGCTCTTCCTTAATATCGATTATTTCATGGGCTTTTTGCCAAGCTTTCTCATAGAAATAATGACCTATGAAAATATAATTTAATATGAACATCGTATAACCGATCATTCTGCCGTATAGGGGGGTTGATGTTTCATGATAAATATCTATGGATAGGGTATTAGGGTGATAGAAACCTGAATAAATCCGATAACTAAGAATACCAACCATCAGCATTGAAAGAGTCGCGTTAAATTTGAGGTAAATAGATTGATCAATTTTAATTAAAGCCTTTAAGGCGTGCAGTTGCAAAAGATTAACTATCAACAAAACCAAGGATGTCATTAAAAAACGCTGCCTAAATTCGGTTTGCCTAATCTGCTCAAAGGCAATGCAGAAAATAATCAATAGCAGTAGAGCGCTTAAGAGTTGTGCTTTAGTAATGCTATGAGTGAATGATCTAAATAAAAAGATTTTAGCGACCATAGCAGCCACTAAGCAGGTATTAGCAAAGGTGAGAAAATAAAAACTAGTGACAGGGGCTATCGCCCAAAAAAAACTGGATAACATGAACAGATAAGTGGAAATAGTCCAAAACACTTTTGTTTTGAAGTAGTCCGCCAGGTCTCGAAAACCAATAATCGAACTTAAACCTAGCCCGAAAGCAATAATGGCAAAAATGCTATAAAACAGTTGGTTGTATTCAATCATAGTGTAATGGGTGTTTTCCTGTTCTAGCGCTGATTAAACTCTTGCGATTAAAAAAACTGTGGCTTGTAGGGTGGGTAGTCTTGTAGGCCGGAATAAGGCTTTTTGAGCATCAGCGATTGAGCGTTTCCGGCAATAGTAGCCAATCCTGTGCCGGAAACGCCATCATGCGCTACGCTTAGATGGTCTTATTCCGGCCTACAGTTCTAATTTACAAACTATCCCCCAAGGCATTCTTCCATGTCTCAGGTATCTGCCAATTAGCTTTCCATGTCGGTATTTCTGCTGCTGGCATAGGCTTGGCTATGTGATAGCCTTGGCCAAATTTACAACCCATATTTAATAATATTTCCCCTTGCTCAACGGTTTCTATGCCTTCGGCAATGGTTTCATAGCCTATATTATTGACTAAGCTAATGATGTTTTTGACGATTAAATAATCCTTAGAGTCTTTTTCTAAGGTTCCAACAAAACTGCGATCAATTTTAACGATATCTATCGGTAGTTGTTGTAGATAAGTTAAAGAAGAAAAACCGGTACCAAAATCATCTAAGGAGAACTTAATGCCCATATCTTTACAGGCCTTAATAATTTTATTGCTATATTCACGATCTTGCAGGGCATTGGTTTCTAAAATTTCAAATTCCAAATAACCAGGCTGATGATTAGGGAATACCGCTAAGGCGGCTTTAAGTTTGGTTAGAAAGTCGGGTTGATGCAATAAGCGAGCATCAATATTAACACTTACTGCTATGTTTAAGCCTTGTTCACGCCATTGATCAATTTGGATTAAGGCAGAGTTTAATACCCAGTAACCTAGCTCTATACCTAAAGGATGATTATCTAGCAACGATAAAAAGGCATAAGGTCCCAGCAAGCCTCTAGTTGGATGTTGCCAGCGAATTAAAGCTTCAACACCAATTAATTCACCGCTGTGTAAGTTTATTTTAGGTTGATAATGCAATACAAACTCGTCGTGATTTAAACCATGCTCAATATTTCTCAAGGTTTCTGTGCGGGTATTACTCATATCATCAAGTTGTCCATCAAAACGATGGGCGCAATTTTTACCCGATTGTTTGGCGACGTACATGGCTTTATCGGCTTGGCTAATCAATTCATCAACATCAACTTCAACGCGTTCTAAATCGGATTGGTCTTTATAAATAGTAAAGCCGATACTGGCCGATACGCTTAAGGATAAATTGTTTATTTTAATGGGTGTTTGGCAAGTCTGTAATAAATGCTTGATGGGCGTATCTGCGGCCTGTTCGTTTTCTAGGTCTGTTAACAACACTATAAATTCATCACCGCCGATTCTAACCACGGTATCGCTTTCTCGGACAGTCTGCTTAATGAGCTGACTGATGGCGATTAAAAATTCATCACCCGTATTATGACCGAAGTTATCATTAATCAGTTTAAAGCCATCTAAGTCTATAAAAACAATGGCTAAGCAGTTACCTAGTCGACCGACTCTTGCTATAGCTTGTGCCAAGCGATCTTTTAACAAGAGTCGATTAGGCAAGCCCGTTAAACTATCGTAATAAGCGAGTTGTTCTATTTGACGACGTTTTTCAATAACAGTGGAAATATCACTGGCTATGGCTAAATAGCGTATAGGATTTTGCATCTCGTCTTTGATGGTCGTAATGGTACTGACAACCGAATAAGGCTCGCCATTTTTAGTACGATTAGTAATTTCACCACACCAAAAACCTGTATTGATGACCGCATCCCACATGCTTGCGTAAAAATCGCCACCATGTAGGCCTGATTTAATGATACGTATATGTCGACCTATCAATTCTTCTCGACTATAACCGGTGACTTGTAAAAATCGATCGTTAACTTCTACAATAAAACCCTGAAGATCAGTGCTATAGATCATTTCGTGGGAGCTATTAAAAAAGTCATTAGCGACTTCGCTATATTTAGTTGCGCTTATATCATTGACATAACAGATATAACCTTTAAATATGCCTTCCGAATTGAAACGTGGCACGCCATTACAATCGACCCAACGGTACTCGCCTTCTTTTGAGCGCATACGATACTCGATTTGGAACGGCAAGCGTTGATTAAAATGGCTATTAAAAATATCTAAAAAACGGCCTTGGTCTTCCGTATACATGCTGTTTTGCCAACCATGACTGAGTTCATGTTCTAAATCATGCCCAGAGAAACTGAGCCACGAAGCATTAAACCAAGCGGGTTTTTTATCAATGTTGGCTATCCAAATCATAGCCGGTGAGGAGTTGGTTAAATCACGAAAGTTTTGCTCAGACAAAATTAACTGCGATTCAATATGTTTGCGCTCTGAGATGTCGGTTTGCATACATAAAAACTGAGTGACTACCCCTAGCCTATTCAAAATAGGCGTCATGCTCAGTTCATTCCAAAACACTGAACCATCTTTGCGATAATTTAATATTTCGCCATGAAAACTTTCATGATTGTTCATGGCCGCCCAGATCTTTTCATACTGTGCTGGATCAGAATCAGTACCTTGCAATATTGTGCAAGATTTACCTAGAAGTTCATTGAGTGTATAGCCCGTTAATTGCGATGATGCCGCGTTGCAATACGTTATTTTGTGACGCGCGTCCATCAATATAATGCCTTGATGCATATTATTGAGGATATGGATATTTTGATATTGGAATTCCATCAACTCTAAAGGTAAAGCCATGACTTTAGGGACAATCTTTACCATTAAAAATGCAGTGATAACTGATAACAAGGCAGTAATGGCTTTAAATAAACCCGCAACCCAATAAATGGGATACCAAATCGTGATTAATGACATTAAGTGAGTGATGCCACAACTGACAATAAAAGCCGCAAATAAAGCTATTAACGACTTAGCCATAAACACTTTACGTTTGGCTAAGAAATACAGCAGAGTGATCGGAATTGAAAAATAAGCCAGGGAGATGAGTAGATCAGTGATGATATGAAGCCGTAATAAAATAGGGCTCCAAGATAAACAATAACCGTGTGGAATAAAGTTTTGAATAGATAACAGGTTTTCCATAGCGGGTATTTCATCAATCGCGAATAAATAAAGTCATAAGATTATAAATAATAATGAAATTATTTAAAGGTTTATTAAAGATGTAAAGTCGTCTTTGACTTACACTTAAGCATGGGTGTCGTCTCCCGGCTCCGATTGCTGGGATTCCGCTGTCGAGACTGTGAAAGTATTCTTTTTATTCCCCCTCTTTAGCAAAGAGGGGTTAGGGGAGATTTGATCTATTAAAAAATTATTGTTAAATATCAATAATCTATGACTTAATAAAATCCCCCTCGATCCCCCTTTGTAAAATCATAGGTATCTACACAAGTTTCTTATCGGCGTGGAAACGATAAAAAAACACCGTAGGGGCGTATTGCATACGCCCATTTATTTAAAATCCAATGTTATAGGGCTTATTTTATAAGGGCGTATGCAATACGCCACTACGATCTTCACCACAATGTTATCGTTCTTGCGTGGGAATGCT
>CAIZMK010000266.1 GCA_903934035.1 uncultured Methylococcaceae bacterium | reverse complement strand
ATGAATGTAGCTTCCCCCTTTGTAAAAGGGGGATCGAGGGGGATTTTATTAAGTCATAGGTTATTGGTATTTAATAATAATTCTTTAATAGATCAAATCTCCCCTAACCCCTCTTTGCTAAAGAGGGGAATAAAAAGAATACTTTCACAGTCTCTATCGCTAACCCGACCTAAGGCTTAAGCCTGCTTATCAAGCTCCTGCAAATGCTTTAACTTTTCTTTGATCTTAATTTCTAAGCCGCGATCTACTGGCTGGTAATAACGGGTTCCTGTCAGTTGCTCTGGAAAATAAGTTTCTCCTGCTGCATAGGCTTCGGGCTCATCATGCGCATAACGATAAGCTTTACCATAATCGAGTGACTTCATCAGTTGAGTAGGGGCATTTCTTAAATGCACAGGCACCGGAAGACTACCGCTCTGTTTAGCATCAAGCATTGCAGCATTATAGGCCTTATACACCGCATTGCTTTTAGGTGCGCACGCTAGATAAACCACCGCCTGAGCCAAGGATAATTGACCTTCAGGACTCCCTAGTCGCTCCTGCGCTTCCCAAGCATTGATCGTGATTTGTAAGGCTCTAGGGTCTGCATTACCAATATCTTCAGAAGCCATGCGCACAATACGCCTCGCTAAATAAGCCAAGTCACAACCGGCATCCATCATCCGACATAACCAATATAAAGCCGCATCAGGTGAACTGCCTCTAACTGATTTATGCAACGCTGAGATCTGATTGTAAAATTCTTCGCCTTGATTATCAAAACGTCTGACACCACCTGATAGCACTTCAAGCGCGCAGCTTTCATTTATTACTTTACTATTCTTAGCTGCCGCAAGCTCCACAGCAATTTCCAATAAATTAAGCAATTTTCTCGCATCGCCATCTGCTGCTTTTGCAAATTGCAACTTAATGTCTTCAGACATTTCAATAGCCAAACTACCTAAACCTTTATTTGAGTCGGCTAAGGCTTTATTCAACACACCCAGCAAATCATCACTCGTTAAGGCATTAAGAACATAAACACGAGCGCGAGATAACAAAGCATTATTAAGCGCAAAAGACGGATTTTCGGTAGTTGCACCCACAAAATAAACAGTACCGTCTTCTACATGCGGCAGAAAAGCATCTTGTTGTGACTTATTAAAACGATGGACTTCATCGACAAATAAAATAGTCTGCCTAAGTTGTTCTTGCTGAATCTTCTTAGCTTCGGCAACAGCCGCTCTGATTTCTTTAACACCCGATAACACCGCAGAGATGGGCATAAATTCGGCATCAGAATGTTGAGCAATGAGTCGCGCCAGTGTCGTTTTACCGGTACCTGGAGGCCCCCAGAAAATCATAGAATGTAAGCGTCCAGACAAAATAGATTCATAAAGCGGCTTACCGGGCAACAATATGTGTTGTTGACCGACATAATCATCCAATGATTTAGGCCGCATTCTATCAGCCAAAGGTTTAGTTAAATCATCAAACATAAAGAATATAGAGTTTTGTAGTTTTGTAGGGTGGATAAGCACAGCACATCCACCTATTATCGTCGCGACCGCCTTGAATATAAACTCGACGAGCATCTCTCGCAACGCTTCCGGTTCAAGAATGTTTCGGTGGATGCGCTGTGCGAGACTGTGAAAGTATTATGATTTTAGTTTCCCCCTTGGTAAAAGGGGGACTGAGGGGGATTTTTGTGTCATAAGTTACTAATATTTTATTATTATTTTTAATAAATCAAATCTCCCCTAACCCCTCTTTGCTAAAGAGGGGAAATAAAAAGAATACTTTCACAGTCTCTAGTGCTTATCCACCCTACATATCTCTGTAGAGGCTTATTTTAAAAGGGCGTATGCAATACGCCCCTACGAAGCATCACCACAATATTATCGTTCCCTTTGCCTTTAACCTTTAACCTTTAGCCTTTAACCTTTAGCTTATTGATCAGAAAAAACATCAGCACCTGCTGGTGCTTTAAATTCAAAAACCGTTGGCTTTATAGGTGGATTTAGTAATACATTGGAAAAATAAATACGGGTAAGTTGTCCGAAATTATCACTGAGTTCCATACCACCCAACACGCCTTTATTCAGTCCGATGACAATATATTTAAAGGTGCTGTCCTTGTTTTTTGGCAATAATCTAATCCAAAGCAAATCGCCTTCTTCACCTTGATTCTCCATAATGAAATTATCTTCTAATGAAATCTCACCACTTAATAATAACGCAGGGGTTGAACCTACCGATTCATCTAGGGTTTTAACAGTGACTTGTTCCAAGTCAGCATCATAAAACCAGACCTTACCTGATGTAGAAACTATTTGCTGTTGAAAAGGCTTTAGATAATTCCAACGAAATTTTCCAGGTCGTTGTAAATAAAACACCCCCGAACTCGTTTGATAAGGACTACCCGCTTCATTAATCAGCACTTGTTTAAAATCAGCCGTCAAAGATTTTGATGTTTTCAAAAATGCTTGCAGTTTTTTAATAGGCTGATCACTCGCATAAACGCCATGACTGAATATAAAAAGACTCAAGCAAAGCAAGCGAACAAGGTTGTTATTAATCATAGTTACTCTTTTATAATTTATTATGTTGGTTACTGATTTTGTTTGGGCTCATCTTCATGAAACTCTTCAAAAAATGGTTTATCTTGCTCAAAAACACTTTGTCCACACTCTGAATAAGTCGTAGGTTCATATCCTGCAATATAAGGATATTGTTTGCTACTACCACAACCATCTCGGGTTAACAGACCTGATTCTGAATCAACCCACATTAATTTGACATTATCAGGAGCTATCAGATTCACGGCTTGAGTCGAAATTTTTTGCATTAATGCTGTCCATATCGGTAACGCCCCAGTCGCACCAGTCAAACCTATCGGCTTATTATCATCTCGTCCTACCCAAACAACGGACAAATAATCGCCGGTATAACCAGCAAACCAACTATCTTTGGCATCATTAGTGGTTCCTGTTTTACCGACTAAACCATAATCTTTAGGAAAAGATGAATACGCCGCATGCCCTGTACCTTCACGCATCACTTCTTGCATCATAGTATTAACAATATAGGTTGCCGCAGGATCTACCGCTTGCTTAACGTTAAGCGGATAACTTTGTAATTGTTTTCCATTGGTATCTACGACCGCTCTAATGCCTTTAATGGGCGTTGAAAAACCATCTCCAGCAAAGGTTTGATACATCTGAGTCACTTCTACCGGCGTTAATGAAGCAGCACCCAATAATAAAGACGGATACAAATCCAAAGATCGGTTAACACCCATATCCTTGATAGTCTTAGCAACGCTAGCAACGCCCACATCCATACCAATGCGCACAGTGGCTAAATTATAAGACTTAGCTAACGCAGTATGTAAAGCGACACTACCGTGCTCTCTATGATCGTAATTTTTGGGTATCCAATCAACACCATTCTGGCTTTTAACGACGATAGTTGAGTCGTCAACATGCGTAGTAATCGAATATTTTTCGGGAGATTGTAAAGCCGTTAAATAAATCGCAGGTTTAATTAATGAGCCTATGGGGCGAACGGCATCTAAGGCTCGATTAAAACCACCCACTATATTTTCACGACCACTCGTTAAAGCAACAACCTCACCACTATCTCGTCGCGTTACGATAACAGCCGCTTCAAGATTGTTAGCGCGAGGTGTTTTAGCTAATTGAGCTAATTTTGAAGTAACGGTACTTTCCAATATATCTTGAGCTTGAGTATCCAGAGTAGTAAAGATTCTTAAGCCTTGCGAGGTTAAATCTTCCTCATGATATTCTTGATTTAATTGCCGCTTAACCAAATCCAAAAATCCTGGATAACGATTAGAAGAGTGTTGGGTACGGGCAATAACATTTAAAGGTTTAGCCTTAGCTAGTTCAGCCTGACTATTACTGATATAACCTTCTGCTGTCATTTCATCGAGTACTAAGTCACGTCGCTGTATGGCACGATCAGGAAAACGTCTAGGATCATATTCAGAAGGGCCTCGCACCAATGCCACCAAAGAAGCAACTTGTTCTAAAGGCAGATCTTTTAGAGTACTACCGAAATAAAACTCACTGGCTAAACCAAAGCCATGCACTGAACTTGAGCCGTTTTGACCTAAATAAATTTCATTTAAATACGCTTCAAGAATTTCATTTTTACCATAACGATATTCTAAAATAAACGCCATCAGCGCTTCTTTAGCTTTACGAGACAAGCTACGCTCATTAGTTAAATAAAAGTTTTTCACTAACTGCTGGGTAATAGTACTGCCACCTTGCACCATGCCACCCGCTAAAACGTTAGTCCATATCGCTCTGGCGATACCTTTGACTGAAACGCCGAAATGCTGATAAAAATCACGATCTTCTGAAGCAAGTAAGCCTTTAATAAGCGAGTCTGGTGCTTCTTCAAGCTTAATCAGCACCCGATCTTCTTTGACAGTAGGATAAAAACTACCAATTTGCACCGGATCCATGCGAACAATGGCCACATCCTCTGCAGTTGTTATATCTTTAATAGACACAATGCCCGCAGCAGAGAAATTCAACTGCATAGCGACACTAGCTTGATGCTGATCCCAAAACACAAAATCACGAGTTTTTACGGTAACTTGTGCGCCATTTTTAAAATAACTGCCTTCTGCAGTGAGCGCCTTATCTTCACGATAATGTAACATTTTTAACAAGGCTTCAAGCTTATCAATGGTCATAGCATGACCCGCATAAAGTTCAACAGGGCTAGCATAAACCCGAGCAGGAACCGCCCAGCGCTTACCTTCAAACTGTTTACGTACATTAAAATCTAGATAACCCAGATAACTAAACAGCATAAACGCCCCGCCAACTATCATCAGAAGAAACAAGTTTCTTATTATATGTAGTGGCGACCTTTTTTTCGGCTTAGTATTGTTGTTATATCGATTACCGCGTGCGCTCATGTTTTTGCCATAGCCTTATATCGTGTCATTGTTTAATTATCATCCTTGATTTTGGGGGCTATTATACATAAATGAGTCGCAGCAAGTAGCCTGGATGAAACACAGTGTCATCGAGGAAGCTGGAGTACAGTAAATCCTCGATTCCGCGTTGCTGCATCGAGGCTAAGGACTACGGACTGCATACCGAACGCCACTAACTTAATGACATTGGTGGAATTTTTAACAATATTATGCTCAACTATGTCGCGCACACTCCTAAAGGTAGACAGAACGCGTCT
>CAIZMK010000265.1 GCA_903934035.1 uncultured Methylococcaceae bacterium | reverse complement strand
CTCCGATTGCTGGGATTCCGCTGTCGAAACTGTGAAAGTATTATGATTTTAGCTTCCCCCTTTGTAAAAGGGGGACTGAGGGGGATTTTTTGTGTTATAGGCTACTAATATTTAATGATTATTTTCAATAGACCAAATCTCCCCTAGCCCCTCTTTGCTAAAGAGGGGAATAAAAAGAATACTTTCACAGTCTCTGTCGCTACATCCCAGTCTACTTATAATGTAGGCTGGGATGAGGTACGAATCCCAGCATTTAGCCAAGGTTCTTTTAGTGCAGACAATGGCATTCAATAGTCGTCATTGTCGGGCATGAATGCCTGACCCACAACTGTCCCGTGTTAAGTGGGTAGCCCTTAAATGACGCTGCTTTTACTTGTGTAGATACCCATACGCTATTAGTGGGATTGAGTCTGCTGTGGGAGTGCTGCCGTATAATTCAATGTTATTTCATGCGATGACTTATGCAACATTTAATAGATGCTTATGCTTAAGGGCTTGGATACGAATCTAAGTTGCGATTGCATAGTTAATAGATATGCAGTTATATGGATAGCTGATGGGAATGCGTTAAAGAACTTGAATTGTTCTTTGCTTAAAAAATACGCATTTATTGGTTGGTTTTCATAGTAGGGGTTGTTCGAAATAAGCAGTGTATCACTAGGGGTGAAAGATACGCCCCTAGTATCAACTCAAAGATTAATCTTAGCTTAGTTTGTCGATATTGCTTAGGATTTGACTATTTGTCCGATCTGGCGCACTTCGCTTTGTAGCGCCATCCGTTCAAAATTGCCGGGGTTCAGGCTGGTCAATAATTGAATACGTCGCTCTATCATAACGAATGCTTTAGCAAATTCGATGCGTCTTTCGTTTTCATCTGCCCCAATTGGGTCAGGAATTCCCCAATGTGCTGTAATGGGGTTACCTGTCCACGCTGGGCAAACTTGTTCGGCAGTGTTATCACAAACAGTTATCACTAAATCGAGGCTTGGTGCATTAGCACCGCTAAATTCATCCCAGCTTTTGCTACGGGCATCAGTTATAAAAATACCCTCTTTTTCTAAGCGTTCTATAGTGAGTGGATTGACGGTGCCACTGGGAGAGCTGCCTGCACTAAAGGCATTAAAACGACCTGCACCTAATTTGTTAAGTAAAGCTTCTGCCATAATGCTACGGGCAGAATTTCCAGTGCACAAAAATAGGACATTAAAAACTTTTTCACTCATTGATATTTACTCCCCCGTTGATGCAATGCAGCAAAGGGATATTGATTTGATAGGATTAGCAAAGACTTTGCCAAAAGTTAAGGTTGTTGTTACGGTAGATTCGATGGTAAGCATGGTTAAATAAAAATGGTTACTATTAGTCGCTTAGATTGTTGATTATTAGATGCTATCAAAGCGATTCATTGTTTAGTGATCGTCTTTAAGTATAAATGCTCAGTATTTAAGTTTTACAATAAAACTTACGTTGAATATAGCATTTGTCAATACAGTTATTAGCTCAATACTTATTTATCTTGCGCAATTAGTACACACTTTAATCTATTATTGTTACCTTTTG
This sequence comes from uncultured Methylococcaceae bacterium, assembly GCA_903934035.1. Taxonomy (GTDB): domain Bacteria; phylum Pseudomonadota; class Gammaproteobacteria; order Methylococcales; family Methylomonadaceae; genus Methylobacter_C. Next base: position 30,012 of record CAIZMK010000265.1, on the reverse strand, counting down.
ATTAAATCCTTCTACAAAATATAAATCGAATAAAGATTGAATGAGTCGAGCCTTATAAGTAGGTTGTTAACTCTATTGAATTTGCAACAAAAGCACTAATTAGCAAGTTGAATTGGTATCTATAGGGCAGGTTTAAATAAACCATGAATAGCGATGTTATATTAATCAAATTGGGTGACTCAATAAAATTAAGTACAATGATTGATATTACTTTGCAATATCGATAGCTTATGATTGTTAAAATAGTGCTTATATTAAGCTTAGTAGCTTTTGCTATGATGCTGCTTGCAGATGTGTTGCTTAGATTTGGTTTGCCTAGTTTGCCTGAGTTAGTTACCCAATTAGCTATACTAGCATTGCTAAGTGCTTTCTTGTTATTAGTAGCAGCAGGTTTATTCATGCTGAGTCAGCATATCATTCTGGCTTGGAAAATCTATTTTTCGGCTGGCCAGCGTTTACAGCGACGCTTATGGTTTATACAAGCTAAGCAAGATAGACTAGTTCGATTATTGCATTTTAGACGGTTGCAAATTAATTATTTTACTAAGCTAAAAACTAAGCAATTGTTGAGTGTTAATGATCAACAGCAGTTACAACTGATCTCTAAAGATATTGCCAAGAACTTATCACGACTTAAAGGGCAGTTACCAAATCAAACTTATATTAAATTGCATCAAGAGCATAGGCAGTGTTTAGTGCTTAAAGATATTCAAGCGCTATTAAGGTTACAGCAAAAAATTCATGATTTTCAAAAGTCTGTAAGTCATTGAGGTTTTGGTTGATGCTATACGCTTGAGTGTTCTTATTCCGGCTTAGAAATGCTAAATTCTAGGCAGTGAAGGCAAGGTGGGGGGGTAGTAACTTAGAACCTTAGAGCTCCGTGAATAATAATTACAAACAAAAAGAGACAAGATTAAATGCAGGTTATTAAAGTATGACTCTAATAAAACGCTGGGCTTTAAGCTTGGTCAGGTTTTTTTATAGCCTCAAAGATGAAGATTTGCAGTGGCAACTGGCTAATCAAGAGCAATTGCTGAAGTTAAAGCATGAGCGGGTCTTGGCTGAGAAAGCCCTAGAAATAGACTTAAAAAATAAAAGTGTACAGTTAGCTCATGAGATTTCGTTGTTAGAAACTAAGCATGGCGCAGAGCTTGAGATGCTTAAGACTCAATGTAAGCAAGACATTAAAGATTATAAGCAGTATTTAAGTTCTTTAGATCAGCTTAAACAATCCATACAACTTAGCTATGCCCATTTGCCGATAGCTGTTGCCTACACAATTCATCATCATGCCAAGCAGTTGTTGAATAAAATGTGGGAAGCCGATAATCTTGAAACAAAGCTGCACTTTGAGATGCAGTTGTTACAGTTTATGACCACGGTACATGAAGATGCTCGGTTAAACTTAGAGCAGACATCAGAGCAAAAGCTACCGCAAAATACCTTGAATTTAATTGAATCATTAACGCTTAACGACCATGAGTCGCGTTAGATAATTTTTTTGATAAAAGCAGGTAGTAGCTAAATAGAATGTGCCGATGATAGGGTGCGCATCAATGATATGCAATCATAAACAAGCGATTCATTTTGATGAACGCATTCTTTGGACTATAAAATAACCGATGACGGCTAATAGCAGCCACACGGTCACTAATGGTCCTATCACGCCATCATAGCTACTGACTAGGTAGTAATAGTCTGAATTAACGTCAGTATTAAATAAGGTTTTATCCATCTTGATTTGCCAGACCCAGCAGGTATGACAGCCGATACAAAATCCCAAGCTAGATTTTAGTTGCGTTCTTAGTAGGCCTAAAAAAATACCGACCATTAATAAAGCAAGAAAAGCAGATAATATTGCAGGGTTTAATAACTTTGTGAAAGCTTCTGTGACTAAGGTAAAGCCGCTATACATGTTAAATTCTTGGGCGGGGATGTTGCTGTTATTGTTTATAAAATGCAAAGCAGCATAGTAACTAGCACTAATAACAATGGCAGATAGGGCAGAAAGTTTTTTATGTAAACTCACTAAAAGTAAGCCGCGAAATAAGGGCTCTTCAATTAGTGAAATGAGTAATGCGAGTAGTAGACTGATGATTAGGTTTTTGAAAACAAAGCTTGCATTCAAAATTTGTGTATCATCGATTAAATGAACGCCTAGTAAGTACAAGACTATAAAAACCGGCATTAAGGTGATAAAACCTAAGCCAAAGCCTAGTAATAATTGTTTTAGAAATATCGGTAGTGGGGCTAAGCCTAATTCTGCTTTACTTATTTTAAGGTAATAGCTGATAGGGAATATGCTTAAGATAAGCAGTATCTGCGTACTTTTACTGATAATCTTACCAAATTCAACAAATTCACCGAAGCCTAGTACGACAAAATAGCTGATCAGGCAGGCTAATGCGATCGCGATTAGCAATATTAATAAGGGTAACAGGGCATAATAAAGTGAGCGTAGCATTTAAGGGTTTGAGTTAGGTAGGGTAGGGGGTGCTGCAAAATCTCCCCAGAGCATTTGTACTGCTGCTAAGGCTGCAAAAGACGCTGTTTCTGTTCTTAAAATGCGTTTACCCATGCAGACGGGAATAAAGCCTGCAGCTTTGGCGAGTTCTCGTTCTTTATCTGCAAAGCCTCCTTCAGGGCCAGTGAGTAAAGTCACTTGTCCTTTAATGGGCTGAAGTTCGGCTAATGAGGTGCTGGCATAAGGATCAAGAAATACTTTTAATCCTTGTTGCAAAGTTACCCATTCTTGTAAAAGATGAATATCGGTAAGAGGTGGTACTAGGGTTCTGCCACTTTGTTCGGCGGCATGTTGCGCTATTTTTTGCCAATGCAATAAACGCTGGGGTCTTTTTTCACCTTTAAGTTGAACCACGCAATGTTCGGTTATTAAGGGCGTGATGTGATTAACACCTAACTCCACGGCTTTTTGTACTGTTAAATCCATACGATCGCCGCGTGAAATGCCTAAGCCTAAGGTGACTATTAATGGTGATTCTGCACTACGATCTATCCAGTTTTTAATGTCTATAAGTACCGCTTTGCGACTAACTTCAATGATACTGCCTAAGTATTCTCCACCGTTACCATTGAATAGAATAATGTCGTTATCTTTTCTTAAGCGTAATACCGTTCTAACATAATGGCCATTGTCTTCATCGAGTTCGATTGTTTTACCAGTAGATAAGGGGGCTGTTGTATATAATCTGGAAACTCTCATCTCAATCCTTAAGTGCCCACTGTATGCCATCAAAAGCCACTTTAGCGATGATATAGAGTTCTTCTTCGCTGATGACATAAGGTGGCATGAAATAAATTACATTGCCTAGAGGACGTAATAAAACCCCTTTAGTTAATGCGTATTGATAAACTTTAAGTCCACGACGTTCTTGCCATGGGTAGGGTTCTTTGCTGAGTTTGTTTTTGACTAGCTCGATTGCGACTATCATGCCTATTTGCCGAACTTCGGCTACATGGGGGTGTTCGATAAAATGAGCTGTCATTGTTTTCATGATGGCAGCCAGTCGTTTGTTGTTTTCAATAACGTTGTTCTGCTGAAAAAGTTCTAAACTTGCTAAGCCTGCTCTGCAAGCTAAGGCATTGCCAGTGTAACTATGTGAATGTAAAAAAGCATTCAGTTTATGATAGTCGTCATAAAAGGCTTGATAGATTTTGTTAGTGGTCATGACGGCTGATAAAGGCAAATAACCTCCAGTTAAACCTTTAGATAAGCACATAAAGTCCGGGCTGATCGCTGCTTGTTCACAGGCGAATAAAGTCCCTGTGCGCCCAAAACCTACCGCTATTTCATCGACAATTAAATGCACTTGGTATTTATCACAGGCAGCGCGTAGCAAGCTTAAATAGATAGGATCATACATGCGCATATTGCCTGCACATTGCACTAAGGGCTCAATAATGACGGCACAAACGCTTTCGGCGTGTTGTTGTAGAGTCTGTTCCATTAATGCAAAGCGGCGTGTGGAATAATCTGCCCAAGACTCACCGGATTCTCGGTGATAGCAATCGGGGCCGGGTACTGTAATGACCTCCATTAATAAGGGCGCGTAAGTTTCTTTGTATAAGGCAACATTACCGACGGCTAGTGCGCCTAATGTTTCACCGTGATAGCTGTTTTCTAAGGTGATAAATTTTGTTTTTTGAGCTTGATTATTATTGCGCCAGTAATGAAAGCTCATTTTGAGTGCGACTTCTACGGCTGCAGAGCCGTTGTCGGCATAAAAACAGCGTTTAAGTCCTGGTGGTGTTACGGCGACTAGTTGTTCTGCTAATTTGATGGCAGGTTCGTGGCTGAAGCCAGCAAATATAACTTGCTCTAAATGGTCGATTTGGTCTTTGAGTGCAGCATTTATGTGCGGGTTTGCATGGCCGAATAAATTTACCCACCATGAACTAATGGCGTCTAAATAACGATTGCCGTCAAAATCTTCTAGCCAAACACCGTAAGCTTTTTTAATAGGAATGATGGCTGAGCTTTCATGATCTTTCATCTGCGTGCAAGGATGCCACAAGACAGAAAGGTCGCGTTTAGAAAGAGATTGATTGCTCATGTGATCGCTAATAAAAGCAGGCAGGATCTATATTTTGAGTCGATCTAAGATGGCTAAACAAGGTGCAGATTGATTCATGGTGTAAAAGTGGAGCCCAGGAGCGCCCTGGTCTAATAAGCGCTGGCAAAGTTCGCTAACGACATCTAAGCCAAAGGCTTGTACCGAAGCTTTATCATCACCAAAACTTTCTAGGCGTTTTCTCATCCAGCGTGGAATATCTGCACCGCACATTTCTGAAAAACGAAATAGCTGGGTATATTGAGTAATAGGCATGATACCTGGCACGATCGGAATATTGATACCAGACTTTTCACAGTTATCTACGAAGTAAAAATAGGCATCAGCATTGTAAAAGTACTGAGTAATCGCTGCATTTGCACCGGCATCAACTTTACGTTTAAAGTTTTTAAAGTCTGAAATGGCTGACACAGATTGTGGGTGTACTTCTGGATAAGCGGCCACATGTATTTCAAAGTGATCAGCACTTTCTTGACGTATGAATTCGACTAATTCATTGGCATAACGAAACTCACCGGCAGACATCATGCCAGAAGGCAGATCACCTCTTAGCGCGACTATCTTGCTGATACCGTTATCTTGATAGTCTTTGAGTATGGATCGAATATTAGCTTTTGTTGAAGCAACACAAGACAAATGGGGGGCTGCAGCAGTGCCTTGGTTTTGAATGTCAACAACGGTATCAAAGGTTTTATCGCGAGTTGAACCGCCTGCGCCAAAGGTTACAGAGAAAAAGTCGGGTTTGAGTTCTGCGAGTTTGCTATAAACCTGTTGTAAAGTTATCGCACCTTCAGGTGATTTTGGGGGGTAAAATTCGAAACTATATAATTGGGCGTGTTTTTCTGGTATGTGCATGTCAGTAAGTGTAGGTTGGGTTAGCAAAGTGTAACCCAACCATAAGCCTTTAAAGTTTGGGCTATATTACATGCGATTACTCACAAATCAATAACGATAATGATCTGCTTTGTAAGGGCCTTCAACAGGTACATTGATGTATTTGGCTTGTTCATCAGTTAATACAGTCAGATTCACGCCTATTTGTTGTAGATGTGATCTTGCAACTTTCTCGTCTAATATTTTAGGTAAGATATACACTTCATTCTTGTAACTGGCAGAGTTTTTCCATAACTCTATTTGCGCTAACACTTGGTTGCAAAAGGAGTTTGACATAACAAAGCTAGGATGTCCTGTTGCACAACCTAAATTAACAAGGCGGCCTTCAGCTAAAATAATCAGGCGTTTTCCATCAGGAAAAATAACGTGATCTACTTGAGGTTTGATATTTTCCCATTCATATTGACGTAATGAGGCAATTTCAATTTCAGCATCAAAATGACCTATGTTACATACGATGGCTTGATCGCGCATAGCCAACATGTGTGCATGGGTGATAATGCTGAAATTTCCTGTTGCAGTAACAAAAATATTGGCAATAGGTGCGGCTTCATCCATAGTGACGACTCGAAAACCTTCCATGGCAGCTTGTAGTGCGCAGATAGGATCGATTTCTGTAATCAAAACAGTTGCACCTAGGCCACGTAAAGATTGAGCACAACCTTTACCGACATCACCATAGCCGCAGACTACGGCAATTTTTCCGGCTATCATGACGTCTGTGGCACGCTTAATGCCATCAACTAATGATTCGCGGCAACCATATAAGTTATCAAACTTAGATTTAGTCACTGAATCATTGACGTTAAAAGCTGGCACTTTGAGTGAGCCATTAGCAACCATTTCATACAGCCGCAGTACACCAGTGGTAGTTTCTTCAGATAAGCCTTTTACATCAGCCATTAATTCAGGATAGTTGTTATGCATCATCGTGGTTAAATCACCACCATCATCCAGAATCATGTTAGGGTGCCAGCCATTTAAGCCGTCTATTGTTTGGGCTATACACCATTCTGCTTCCTCTTCAGTTTCGCCTTTCCAAGCGAAAACTGGGATTCCTGCTGCTGCGATAGCTGCTGCGGCATGGTCTTGAGTAGAGAAAATGTTGCATGATGACCAACGTACTTCTGCGCCTAAGGCTGTTAGCGTTTCAATGAGTACCGCTGTTTGTATGGTCATATGTAAGCAGCCAGCAATGCGAGCGCCTTTGAGTGGTTGTTCTTGTCCATATTCTTTACGCAATGCCATTAAGCCTGGCATTTCGGTTTCAGCGATATTAATTTCTTTGCGACCCCAGTCTGCTAAGGACATATCGGCAATTTTGTAATCTTGAAAGCTCATCTTAGTTCCTGTGTTAGTGTTTGATTAAAGACCTGCCGCATCTTTTAATGCGTCAACTTTGTCTGTTTTTTCCCAGCTAAATGAGTCTTCAGTGCGACCAAAATGACCATAAGCTGCGGTTATTTGATAAATGGGCTTTAATAAATCTAAGGTTGCAATTAAACCTTTAGGTCTTAAGTCAAAATTATCTCTGACTATTTGTACCAATCTATCTTCGCTTAACTTACTAGTACCAAAAGTTTCAACGGTGATTGATGTGGGTTCTGCAACACCTATTGCATAGGATACTTGAATTTCACAACGATCAGCTAAGCCAGCAGCAACAATGTTTTTTGCTACGTAACGAGCCATGTAGGCTGCTGAGCGATCAACTTTAGAGGGATCTTTTCCAGAAAAGGCACCGCCACCATGTCTTGCCATGCCGCCGTATGAATCTACAATGATTTTACGACCTGTCAAGCCACAATCACCTACGGGCCCACCAATAATGAATTGTCCGGTCGGATTGATAAAGAATTTGGTGTCTTTATGTAGCCATTCTTTAGGTAGTACTGGCAGAATGATTTCATCCATGACTGCTTCATGTAGCGCTTTGTTGCTGATTTCAGGTGAATGTTGAGTAGAAAGCACTACTGCATCAATCGCTACTGGCTTGTTATTTTCATATCTGAAAGTAATTTGGCTTTTAGCATCTGGGCGCAACCAAGGTAGCGTATTGTTTTTGCGTACAACAGCTTGGCGTTTAACGAGTAGGTGTGAATAAGTAATCGGTGCTGGCATTAATACATCGGTTTCATTGCTTGCATAACCAAACATTAAGCCTTGGTCACCTGCGCCTTGTTCATGATCTTCGCCTTCATCAACGCCCATGGCAATATCAGAGGATTGTTTGCCTATGGCATTTAATACGGCGCAACTATTACCGTCAAAACCTATGTCGCCATGATCATAACCGATATCGCAAACTACTTTTCTAACCAAAGCTTCTAGATCAACCCAGGCGTGAGTGGTCACTTCTCCGGCTAAAACAACCATACCAGTTTTTACTAAGGTTTCACAGGCAACTCTGGATTTTGGATCTTGGGCTAATAAAGCGTCAAGGACGGCATCAGAAATTTGATCCGCAACTTTATCGGGATGGCCTTCTGAAACTGATTCTGATGTAAAACTAAAGTTATTGCTCACGTTGTCACCTATTAAATAAATCTTAGATATAGAAAAGGCTGCGTTAGCAGCCTTTCTTTCTTTCTTTCTTTCTTTCTTAATTGATGGTGGGCCCTGTAGGACTTGAACCTACGACCTGCCGATTATGAGTCGGACGCTCTAACCAACTGAGCTAAGGGCCCTATATTACTTATTCGCCGTCAAGAAAACATCTTAGTTGTTCTGAGCGAGAGGGGTGTCTTAATTTTCTTAAGGCTTTTGCTTCAATTTGACGTATGCGTTCACGTGTTACATCAAATTGTTTGCCAACTTCTTCTAATGTATGGTCGGTATTCATGTTGATACCGAAACGCATACGTAATACTTTTGCTTCTCTTGCTGTCAATCCTGCAAGTACGTTCTGAGTGGATTCACGTAATCCTGCAATAGTTGCAGCTTCTACAGGAGATAATACTTTAGCATCTTCTATGAAATCTCCCAAATGAGAATCTTCATCATCACCAATAGGAGTTTCCATTGAAATGGGCTCTTTAGCAATTTTTAATACTTTGCGAACCTTGTCTTCTGGCATTTCCATGCGTTCAGCCAGTTCTTCAGGCGTTGCTTCACGCCCCATTTCTTGTAATATTTGCCTTGAAATTCTATTCAGTTTATTGATTGTTTCAATCATGTGAACTGGTATGCGAATTGTTCTTGCTTGGTCTGCAATAGATCGGGTGATGGCTTGTCTGATCCACCAAGTCGCATAAGTTGAGAACTTATAACCACGACGATATTCAAATTTATCGACGGCCTTCATTAGGCCAATATTACCTTCTTGAATTAAATCTAAGAATTGTAAGCCACGATTAGTATATTTTTTGGCAATGGAAATGACAAGTCTTAAATTGGCTTCTATCATTTCTTTTTTAGCGCGCCTCGCTTTAGCTTCGCCAATAGACATACGGCGATTAATATCCTTTAAGGTATTAATATTTACACCAAATTCAGCTTCTAGTTCAGCTAATTGTCTCTGTGCTTTTCTTAGGTCTTTTTCGCGTTTTTTTAGTGCTTCTGAGTATATGCTGTCATTATTTAAGTAATTATCTAGCCACTCAGCATTGAATTCTTTTTCAGTGAATGCAGTAATAAATTCTTTACGTGGCATTCCAGCATCTTTAGTAAAAATTTCTAAAATTAGTTTTTCATGCTCTCGAACACTGGTAATTCCAGTTGGAATGATAGCAGTTAATCTTTTTAAATATTGCGGAGTCCATTTAAACTCCATAAACAATTCGGCTAAAGTTTCAAAAGATTTTTCAGTTTTATCGTTTGTATAGCCGTGTTTTTTAATTATAGCGGTGGTCGCTTTAAGTTGCTTTCTAAGAGCCTCAACTTTTTCTAGCACTTCCTCTTGGTTTATACCCTTTGCTTCCTCTTCAACTGCTTCGGTTACTTCCTCTGAACCTTCGGAAATTGGAAGTGCAGCGATTAAGTCACCGGTATCGCTTAGGTCAACAAAGCCAGAGATTAGGTCAATGAGTCTGGTTTCTGATCCTTCTTCAGAGATAGAGTCATAGCATTCCAGAAAGTTTTCTACGACAATACTTGAGCGAGAAATGGCTTTAACAAGTTGTTGTTGGCCATCTTCAATGCGCTTGGCAATTTTTAATTCATCGGCGCGAGTTAAGAGTTCAACTGAGCCCATTTCTCGCATATACATGCGAACAGGATCGGTGGTTCTGCCGAATTCACTGTCTACTGAAGCTAATGCAGCAACTTCTTCTGCATCTTCATCGTCAGTTGTGACGGCAGCTGAATCTGTAATTAATGAGTCTTCGTCCGGTGCTGATTCGTAGACTTTGATGCCCATTTCATTGATCATGCCAATGATGTCATCTATTTGCTCTGGATCAACAATGTCACTGGGTAGGTGATCATTAACCTCGGCATAAGTCAGGTAGCCCTGCATTTTGCCTTTAGCTATTAACTGTTTTAACTGAGACTGTTGTTGTTCTTGATTCATTATTTACTTATTTGAGTACGACATACCAACAGAGAATTTTACTATAATAATATCTTTTTAGCATTAAATTATTTGTCTGTTAATAATTTAATTAATAATTGTTGTTCTTGAATGTCTAGTCCTTGGTTTTGTGCCTTAGTTTCTAGCTTAGCAATCGTTGCGTATTTTCCTTGTTTAAGTAATGAGTTAAGTGCATCTGCAAAGATTGTGTCTATATTATTTTCAGAGACATATAAGTCTAGCGTGGCGAGGGTTTTGACAGATTTTTCATCGGCAGTGTTGCGATAATGCTCTATTAATACAGCTGTATTGATAGCGTTTTTGTTTAATATGACTTGTTGTAAGTTTTTAAATAAATCTATGCCCCGAATATCTAGTTCATCCCAATTAAATTCTTTCTGATTTATGTTGTGTATGAGTCTGGGATTTTGTAGTAATAATGCGGTAGCTGTGCTGGCTGATTTTGCAGGTGCCGAATGATTAGATATCTTGGTTGTCTTTTTTTCTATATAAAGATTGTTAGGTTTGGTTGTTTTGTTTGGTGTGTTGAGCGTTGGTATTCCTGAGATTGCTTTTAGACGATCAAGCATCATTTCACGAAATATACCTTCGGGTAGTTTTTCTATATAAGGCTTGGCTTTGCCAACTAGCTGGGCTCGGCCTTCCATTTCAGATAGATTTAAGTTTTCTGATATTTGTTCAAAAAAATAATCTGATAAAGCTTGAGCGGTTTTTACCCTTAGAGTGAAGCTTGATAAGCCTTCTTCACGAATTAGAGAGTCTGGATCATGATTTTGAGGCAGCATCATAATTCGGCAAGAGCGATTATCTTTAAGGCTTAAGAAAACGGCTTCCATTGCTTTCCAGGCTGCATTGCGTCCAGCCTTGTCTCCATCAAAGCATAAGACTATTTCCGTTGAGAATCGAAATAATAAGTTTAGGTGTGCTAGTGATGTTGCAGTACCTAAAGCAGCAACGGCATAATTTATGCCAAATTGGGACAAGCTAATAACGTCCATGTAGCCTTCAACTATAAGAATTTGTGCTGGCTTTGAGTTTTTCTTTAGAAGTTCATAAAGGCCATACACTTCATTGCCTTTGTGAAATAGGGGTGTTTCAGGAGAGTTTAGATATTTAGGTAATGAGTCATCCAGGACGCGCCCACCAAAACCAATGATGCGGCCGCGTTTATCGCGAATAGGGAAGATAATTCTGTTGCGAAAGCGGTCATATACCTGTCCGTCATCTTTATTAACAAGCAGGCCTGCTTTAATTAAAGCATTGTGATCAAAAGAGTTGGCTAATGCTTTCCATTCGTTAGGTGCGTATCCCAATAGAAATTCATTGGCACAGTCGCCGTTGATGCTGCGAGCTTTTAAATATTCAACTGCTTTTTTTCCTTCATCGCTGTTTCTTAGTTGCTGTACATAAAAGTCTGCTGCCTGATCCATCAGTAGGTAAAGGTTGTTTAAATCATCTTTTTTTTCTATGGCTTGCTGGCTGTTTGCTTCTCTAGGTACTTCGACTCCGGCAAAGGCAGCAAGATCTTCAACGGCTTCAACGAAGTCTAGGTTATTTAGCATCATTAGAAAGCTGATAGCATTTCCGCTGACTCCGCAGCCGAAGCAGTGAAAGAATTGCTTGTTTCTATTTACAGAAAAGCTAGGTGTTTTTTCGGTATGAAAAGGACAGCAGGCAACATGATTAGTACCTGTTTTTTTGAGGGGGGTGTGCGAATCGATTAAGTCGACTATATCAACTCGCACCAATAGATCATCTATAAAATCTCTAGGGATTCTACCTGACATTTTTTTCTTGGGTAAAATTATTCAGCTAATGCCGCCTTTATTTTGTTACTGACTAATGACATATCGGCTCGACCTTGCATGTTTTCTTTAAGTATAGCCATTACTTTGCCCATATCTTTAACAGATTCTGCTTTGGATAGGAGTATTGCTTCACTTACCATGCTATCAATTTCTTGTTCGCTCAATGGTTGAGGTAGAAAATCTTGAATGACTAATATTTCAGCTTCTTCAATGACGGCTAAATCAAGTCGGTTGGCATCAGTGTATTGCTTTATAGATTCGCGGCGCTGTTTGAGCATTTTGTCGAGTACTAGAATAACTCGATTGTTGTCAAGTTGGATGCGCTCATCAACTTCTACTTGTTTAATGGCGGCTAAAATTAAGCGAATTACACCTAATCTTGCTTTGTTACCTCCTTTCATGGAGGCTTTCATATCTTCCTTGATAGTATCCGTTAGTAAATCCATTATGATTGCCTACTTACAGAACTGGACGTCCACGGCGTAGATTTTTTAAAGCATAACGTTCGCGAGCTAATTTTTTCAAGTGACGTTTAACAGCTGCTGCGCCTTTGCGTTTACGTTCAGCAGTTGGTTTTTCGTAGAACTCACGGCGACGAACTTCAGCCAATACACCGGCTTTTTCGCAAGCGCGTTTAAAACGACGTATGGCAATATCAAACGGTTCGTTTTCTTTAATTTTCACTGACGGCATTATATGATTCCAATTATGTTAATATTGATTGCAGGATAACAACTATCCACAGATTAAATACAATCGGCAATTATACATTCACTTTTCTAATTTTCAAAAAAATCAATGTACGTTTTAGGAATAGAAACCTCTTGCGATGAAACTGGCGTAGCCATTTATCATGCTGAGAAAGGTTTAATTAATCATGTTTTATATAGTCAAATCGAGATGCACAGTGAATATGGGGGCGTTGTTCCTGAATTAGCTTCACGTGATCACATCCGTAAACTGGTGCCACTTATTAAGCAATTAATGCAAGAAAGTAAGCTGTCGGCTGCCGATATTAATGGCATTGCTTATACTGCTGGTCCTGGATTGATGGGGGCTTTATTAGTAGGTGCTTCAACTGCACGGAGTTTAGCGTGGGCGTGGAATATTCCTGCCATCGCTGTCCATCACATGGAAGGTCATCTGCTCGCGCCTATGTTGGAAGAAAATTCCCCTGAATTTCCGTTTGTCGCTTTATTGATTTCCGGTGGTCATACTTTGCTGGTGCAGGTCAACCAGATAGGTGCTTATCAATTACTTGGAGAGTCGCTTGATGATGCGGCGGGAGAGGCCTTTGATAAAACAGCAAAATTGTTGGGACTGAGTTATCCAGGAGGGCCTAAGCTTTCAAAGTTAGCTGAACAAGGACATCCGCAAATTAAATTTCCGCGACCTATGACTGATCGTCCTGGCTTGGATTTTAGTTTTAGTGGCTTAAAAACCTTTGCGCTTAATACGATTAACGCCTCTGATAAAACAGCGCAAAATAAGGCTGATATTGCAGCTGCGTTTCAATTAGCGGTTGCCGAAACGCTCGCCATAAAATGTAAACGCGCTTTGCAACAAACCGGTTTAAAAAGATTAGTTGTTGCTGGTGGTGTTAGCGCCAACTCTCAAATTCGAGCATTATTAATGGACATGGCGATAAAAGAACAGGCTGAAATCTATTTCCCAAGACCTGAGTTTTGTACAGATAATGGCGCAATGATTGCCTACGCGGGTTGTCAACGCTTAATGCTTGGTCAGCAACAAGGCTTGGATATATTTGCAAGGCCACGTTGGCCGATGAGTGAGTTGATTTAAAATTTAAGGGTAAGGATGGCTATTTTGTTGGTGAATTAATTATCTAACGTTAAGCAGTATCGGGGCTCTTTGATCTCGTTTGTCGCGCCGAGGACTGCTGGTTTTGTTGGGTTTGGCTCATAGGGCATAGGTATCTACACAAATAATTGTTAGCATTCCCACGCGAGAACGATAACATTGTGGTGAAGATCGTAGGGGCGTATTGCATACGCCCTTATAAAATAAGTTCTATAACATATAGGCTTTCAATGTTGGGCGTATGCAATACGCCCCTACGGTGATTTTTATCGTTTCCACGCCGATAAAAACTGTGTAGATACCTATGACCATAGGGGGCGGCATGGATGTCGTGCGTCGGCAGGAGGGAGGGAAGCCTTCTCTATCGTCATCCCGACAAAACGGAGGAGCACAGGAAGAAGCGACAATCGAGTCTCCTTCGAGTGCGATTACCCGATTAAATCTATTGTCGCCATAGCGACCTCATGATTTGTTTTTAAACCGCTGAATGGCTGCATAACATCAGTTAATTATTCTTCGCCCGCTAATAGTCGTTTAATATTACTTTCATGCCGCCAAAGCAACAATAGCATCATGATAGTTGATGCTCCTACTATGTAGGTGTCGCCTACTATAAACCAAGCATAAATAGGTGATAATAAAGAGGCGATTAATGCGGATGCGGAAGAGATCTTACCAATTTTGTATATAAGCAACCATGTTCCAGTAAAAGCAAGTCCTAGCAACCATGAAAAGCCTAGTAATACCCCGATTGAAGTTGCGACCCCTTTGCCACCTTTAAATTTAAAAAATATTGGATAAAGATGTCCTATAAAAGCGGCAAGTCCAATGCTAGCTAACAATAAAGTAGAGCCACCTAATAAATTCGCGATATAAACAGGGATAAAACCTTTAAGTAAATCTCCAAGCAAGGTGATTGCAGCCGCTTTTTTTCCACCTATACGCATAACATTGGTTGCGCCTGGATTGCCTGACCCTTGCTCGCGTGGATCAGGTAAACCCATCAAGCGACATATTATAATTGCACTTGAAATAGAGCCTATAAGATAAGCAATTGGAACAATCAGCCATTCAAACATAAAGCGTTTTCCTTATTCAGAACTTGTAAGCGGATCATATTTACCTGATACTTACCGATTATTAAAAATAACACATCATAACCGGAAACAATCATGGACATCATTTTTTTAGGCGGACTTGAAATTCAAACTATCATCGGTATTTACGATTGGGAAAGAGAAGCTAAGCAAACAGTAGTGCTCGATATAGAGATGGCCTTTGATATAAGAGAAGCAGCGGAAACCGATGATATACAATATACGCTTGATTATAAAGCAGTCTCCAAACGGATTATCTCTTTTGTTGAGGCTAGTCAGTTTTTTTTAGTAGAAAAGTTAATTACTGAAATAGCTGAGATTATCCTTAATGAATTTGATACGACTTGGGTGCGCATTTCTTTAAATAAAAAAGGTGCAATCAGCGGTGCAAGTGATGTTGGGATTGTTATTGAAAGAGGTGAAAAATAATCTATGTCTCAGGGCTACATTAGCATAGGTAGTAATATCGACAAGGAAATTTATATTCCTGCTAGCATCAAAGCGCTAAGTCAGCTTTTTGGTGAGCTGATTATTTCAAGTGTTTATAGCTCAGAGTCTGTTGGTTTTACTGGGGATAGTTTTTATAATCTGGTGGTTGGTTTTAGTTCTGAACTCACTGTTAAAGAAGTCGCCAAACACTTAAGAAATATCGAGTTAGCTAATGGTCGCACCCAAGAAAGTCAGAAGTTTTCTTCACGTACGCTCGATTTAGATCTTCTTTTATATGATGATTTAATCATTAACGATGGCCGCTTACAGATACCTCGTGATGAAATTCAGTCTTATGCTTTTGTGCTTGAACCTTTAGCGGAAGTTGCTCCTACATTGAGGCATCCAGTAAATGATTTAAGTTATGCCGAGCTCTGGGAGAGATTTGATAAATCGGATCTTAAGCAACATAAGATTTTTCCAGATTGGGCTTAGTTGCTGATTTTATGTGAAAGATGTTGAGCCCTACAGCCAATACGCATCCTTAGGCTACATATGGCTCTGTTTAATGAAGTTAGCGCATCTAAAGACCTTGTTTTTGGTTTAACACTAGGTCAGATTTGTTTTTCATAAAGGCTAACTTTTATTTT
Source organism: uncultured Methylococcaceae bacterium (assembly GCA_903934035.1). Taxonomy (GTDB): domain Bacteria; phylum Pseudomonadota; class Gammaproteobacteria; order Methylococcales; family Methylomonadaceae; genus Methylobacter_C. Next base: position 14,190 of record CAIZMK010000265.1, on the reverse strand, counting down.
GGTGGTGATGTGGATGAAAAGATTTATGATTAATCCCAAATTAACACACTAAAGCAAAGCGACTTACTATACACATAGACCTCTAAACAGACTGTTTCAGGGTCTCTTACTATAGTAAGTAGCTCATCATTTACTAGATGACTTCAATCTTAGAGGTTATATACAAGGTTATATGAGCTCACATAGTCTCTTCTTAGACCTAATGAACACAGTCATCAGACTGTTGATAGCCGTCTATGAGGTCTAAGAGATCCTCCTTTAGGCAAGTGATGCCTGTCATCAGACTGTTTAAATACATCAATGATGTTACACAGTTATTCAGTGATTTATAAAAAAATAAGAGGGGGGCTATCGCGATAATCTGTTAATAGGGTAACGCTCCCGAAGGTAAGATATTTTGTTTTGCCTCGGGCTGGTAGAGAGGATTCTTGTCCTCCTACTGACGCGAGGCATCCATGCCAAGCCCCTGTTGTAGCTAATCACGACAAAACCTGCAGTGCTCAGCGAGGCAAACCAGACTAATGCGACTTTGCAGCCTACATCAGTTAATAAAATAAAGTACGCCCCCCATCAACGGTTAATATTTGTCCAGTCATATAATCTGCATCATTGATTAAAAACCAAATAGCTTTGGCTATGTCCAAAGGTTCTCCGCATCGTTCTAAAGCGATGCGTTGTATGATTTCATTTTGATCTTGTTCCGAGCTGGAATTGCTAGGCCATAAAATAGCCCCTGGAGCTACGCCATTAACGCGTATCGAAGGGGCTAATTCTTTTGCCATTATCTTAGTCATTGCCTGTAATCCAGCTTTAGCAATGCAGTAAACAGAGTGACCAGGAAGGCCACGTTCAGCATGAATATCGATAATATTAATGATGGTGCCTTTATTAACAGCCAATGTATCAGCTAAAGATTGAGCTAAGAAAAAAGGTGCTTTTAAATTACTGCCCAGTAACTCATCCCATTGTTGTTCAGATACATTAGATGTTGCTGTTGGATAAAAAGACGAAGCATTATTGATTAACACATCTATACCGCCCCATGCCAAGCTAGCAGTTTGAGCGAGTGCTGTACGTTGCTCTTCAATGAGAAGATCCGCCTGCATAATGAACGAGGAATTTGCTCTTTTTAAATTGAACTGATTGGATAGCTCAATAGCTTCAGCTTCTGAGGTTTTGTAATGTAAGAATACATTGCAGCCTTGATTATGTAGGTGTTGAGCGCAGGCAGCCCCTATGCGTTTAGCAGCGCCGGTGATTAATACATTTTTTTGCATGTCGTTACATTCTCAGTTGTTAAGGCAAAGCAGGTATTGCAATCATTATCCTGAATAAATTACATCAAATTGTTGCATGTGTTCGGCTATGTCTTTTCGTAGGAGGGTTTGTACAGGCAAACATAAATCATCTACGTTGAGTCCGCGTTCATGCAAGGATTCAGATTCACTGTAAATATCGTTGATGTCGTATAGCTCAAGCGCATGAAAGATAGCTGCAATATCTTTCATGCCGTATTTTTCAGGGTATTGTTGTTTTTTCAACTGAAAAACGCTGTCATTTAATAACAATAGGCTTACATGCTGATCAAAAGCCGCGCTTGTTAAAATAATGTCGAGCATTTCTTGTGCATAAATGCCGCTATGTGCCGCTTTACGCAATATAAATAAGTAACGTTTAGTCAAGGTTCATCCAAATATCATAAATCGATCAGCTACCAAAGTAGCTTCAAGTAATTGCCCTAAGCCAGAAATACGAAAACCAGAGGCTAAATCATTATCTTGTTTGCCTTTTCTGCTTGCTTCATCTGAGTGCAATAAACCGCGTCGTTGTGCAGCAGAAATGCACACGACTAGATCGATATTATACTGCTCAGCTAATTCGCTCCAAAGCCTTGTCAGTTGCTGTTCATCGTCAGGAGGTGTTGAGTATTTGAAAGCATGATAAATACCGTCATGGTAGAAAAATACCCGAAATATTTCATGCCCTAGTTCTAGCGCTGCCTTAATAAAGTAATAAGCGGTCTGTCCTGCATTACAGTGATTTGGGCTAGAGTTGACCTGTATAGCAAATTTCATGGTAGTGCGGCAATTGTTGATTAGAGTTTAAGTGATATGTTTAATAACATACGATCAGTAACTTCTGTGTCTTATCAAACGTTTAAGCCGTATTTTAATAGTATGCTTATACAGCTTTGTTTTTTAATATGATTTTAGCTTCATTCCAGAAAGCATCGAGTTCAGCGAGTTCGCAGTCTAGGAGTTGTCTTCCAGAGATTCCAACTTGTTGCTCGATATACTGAAAGCGTTTTGAAAACTTTTTGGTACTTTCTTTGAGGGCGATTTCAGGGTTGACCTTTAAATGCCGAGCTAGATTGACGGCTATGAGTAATAAGTCGCCGACTTCTTCTTGAATATGTGCTTGATCGCCTGATTGCCAGGCTTCTTTAACTTCGTCTAATTCTTCTAGCACTTTAGCAAAAACCGGAGGCAGGTCGGGCCAATCAAAGCCATGTTGTGCGGCTCTATCTTGGATCTTTTCGCATTCGATTAACGCAGGAAGGTTGCCAGCGACACCGGATAGCACGCTGGTTTTTTCGGCAGTTTTGTTTTTTTCTTGGCGCTCTTCAGCTTTAGCTCTTTCCCATGCTTGATGGCGTTCTTCATCGCTATTAAAAACCGCATCTGAAAATACATGAGGATGTCTGCGTACTAGTTTTTCGCAAATGCCAGCGGATACTTGTTCAAAGTTAAACAAACCTTGTTCGTCGGCGATTTGTGAGTGGAAAACAACTTGTAATAATAGATCGCCTAATTCGGCTCGTAAGTCGTCTAAATCATTACGTTCTATGGCATCGACGACTTCATAGGCTTCTTCGATTAAATAAGGAATCAGGCTACTAAAGCTTTGCTTAATATCCCAGGCGCAGCCATCTTCAGGGCGACGAAGTCTGGCCATAAGGTCTAAGAGTTGCTGGGTATTAGTGAGCATAAGTCTTAGTTCTTAAAATGAATAGCCAAAGTTTTCATGAAAACGTTGCTTAAAGTCGCTGAAATTAAGCTTATGATTTTGGGTGCCGTGATGTTCTATTTTGATGGCACCTAATAATGAGGCGATTCGACCAGTGACTTCCCAATCTAATTCATTCATTAGACCATAGAGTAAGCCAGCGCGATAAGCATCGCCACAGCCAGTAGGATCTAAGATAGCGTTAGGTTTAGCAACAGGAATTGTAATGCATTCGCCATTCGCATAAATTTTAGAGCCTTTAGAGCCTTGAGTAATAATCAAGGCTTCTACCCGTTCGGCGAGTTGTTCTAAAGATAAGCCCGTGCGTTCTTGCATGAGCTCAGATTCATAATCATTTAAGGTAATCCAAGTCGCTTGATCAACTAAAGTTAATAATTCTGCGCCATTAAACATGGGCATGCCTTGGCCTGGATCGAAGATAAAAGGAATATCTAATTCTGCAAATTGTTCGGCATGTAGTTGCATACCTTCTTTACCATCAGGTGAAACGATGCCAATGCTAATGTCCTTGTCTGTAGGGATCGCATTTAAATGCGAGTAATTCATAGCGCCAGGATGAAAGGCGGTAATCTGATTGCCGTCTTCATCAGTGGTGATATAGGCTTGACCAGTATATTGATGATCTAAGATGTGAATGAATTCACTGGATAAGCCATTTTGATTCATCCATTGGCTGTAAGGGGCAAAATCATGGCCGACGACGGCCATGGTTAAAGCTTCTTCACCTAACAAATTTAAATTGTAAGCTATGTTACCAGCGCAACCGCCATATTCACGACGTAATGCGGGGACTAAAAAGCATACATTTAAGATATGAACTTTTTCCGGCAAGATATGATGTTTAAATTTATCATGAAACACCATGATAGTGTCGTATGCCATAGATCCGCATATTAATGCACTCATTGAACGTCCTCTTTAAAGTAAAATTAATGCCCAGGTTACTGCTGCCCAAGCTAACGACATCATAACGGCTGCTGAACCAATATCTTTGGCTCTTCCGGATAACTCATGATGTTCAAAACCAACACGGTCAACGACCGCTTCTACTGCTGAATTTAATAATTCAACGAGCATGACTAATACTATGCTGCCGATCAGTAAAAGTTTTTCAATCGTTGATTGCCCCAACCACAGCGCGAGTGGTGTGGTCACTATAAATAGTATAACTTCTTGTCTAAAAGCCTCTTCATGTGTCCATGTTGCTTTAAAGCCTGCAACAGAAAAGAAACACGCGTTGATGAGGCGTTTAAGGCCTTTTGCATTTGGATTTGCCATGGTTTCACTCATTATTGAATAATAAAAATGCGTATGTTACACCGCTAATATTTAAGTTCGATGTCTTGGCTTTATTGATTAATAAGTTGTTGATAAGCGTCGGCGTCGAGTAACGATTTAAGATCGCTTAGGTCTTCAGCTTTAACGCAAAAAATCCAAGACTCATAGGGGGTATCGTTTATTTGTTCGGGTTCATCGTTTAGGCTTTCATTGATTGCAACGATTTCACCTGCAACCGGGCTATATAAGTCTGATGCAGTTTTTACAGACTCAACGACCGCGCATTGTTCTTGTGCATCAACGTGTTGACCTATTTTAGGTAGCTCTATGTAAACTAGATCGCCTAGCTCCTCCTGAGCAAAATCTGTGATGCCAATACGAATGATATTGTCGTCTTCAATACTCACCCATTCGTGAGATGTGGCATATTTTAAATGGCTAGGTAAATTACTCATTTTTAAAGTCTCGGAAAAAGGTGAGAGGCAAAAGGTGAAGGGCTAAAGGCTAAGTTGGTTTAGTTATATTATAACCTTTTGTCTTGTGCCTTTAGCCTTTAGCCTTTAATCTTGTACCTTTATATTAACAAATATCAATAAAACATGCCTGAGATACTGATTTATACCGCTGATCGTTGCCCTTATTGCGTTATGGCTAAACGCTTGCTTGATAAAAAACAAGCAACTTATACCGAAATTAATGTTGATGCTAAAGCAGGTTTGAGAGAAGAGATGATGCAAAAAACTAAGCGTCGAACTGTACCACAAATCTATATTGGTGACTTTCATGTAGGTGGCTTTGATGATTTACACGCCCTAGATCAAGCAAAGCAGTTAGATGCTTTATTGTAAGATGTATTAAACGTATTTTTGTGGGAGAGGCTTTAGTCTCGTATTCGAGGCTAAAGCCTCTCCCACTGCACACTTTGCCTCTTAACTGTGGGCAACTGAGATATTAATGGTATTGTGCTTCATCAAATTCATCGGTCGGCTCATTTAAAGGCTCGCCTGGTATTCTTTTTTCTTCCATCGCCCATTCGCCTAAATCTATTAATTTACAGCGTTCACAACAAAAAGGCTTGAATAGCTGCTCAGCTACCCAGGCTACAGCCTTTTTGCAAGTGGGGCATTTTACAATAAGGGCTGTGTTGTTTTGTGACATTAGAATAAACAGCAAGTTAACTTGAAAGGGACGTCGTTTACAGTTTGGATTGGGCGCTTATCGTCAAGTGAGGGTTCCATGAAACGTATAGTGCAACGGTGCTTTCCGCCACTGATTTCTGCAAAGTAGGGTAATGATTTGTCTAGGCTTATTTTGATCAGTTGAAAAGCCTGGCTTTGGTCAAGAGGTAGCTGAAAAAATCCTGCCTTAGCTATTTCTTTGCTTGCTGAGCGGCTATCGCGAATAAAATCAAGTATAAATTCTATGGCGGCATAGATGTCATTGAAGGAGCTACTCCAATGCTGTAAATCTTTTATGCGGATAGATTCGTCTTGTTCTAGCCAATAATGGTATTCGGGCAAATCAAAGGAATAAGTACCACCTGGAATTGAGCTGCGTTGAGCGATGCTTTGAAATAAGTGACTTTCTAGAATAGGGCCGCCTATTTTTCCAGTGATGGCATAGAGTTTTTCATTTGTTTTAGTTAGTTGAGCTTGAATTTCTTGCAAGCGATCTCTATCAACGCCTTTGCTGTTGGCTATTTTATTAAGGTTGCTGGCTTGGCGGTCTAGTTCTTTTAATAGTTCTGATTTTAGGTCATTACGTTTAAAAAGAGTCATTAAATCAAGTATGACAGTGATGGCTGCACGTTTTTCAGCAACGCTTTCTCCTAATGATAATAAGAAGAATTGTTTAAATAGTTGCTCGAGTCTTATGAAAACACGGATGCGTTCGTTCAGTGGGAATTCATAAGTAATGGTGTTATTCACAAACAATTTTATCCTGGCTGGCGCTTAAAGAAATGTATGAATTGTGCAGTTTTTTGATGGATTCTGCAAGTTTGTCGTTGGTAATTGAGGTGTCAATGAGATCATCAGCATGATTTCTTCTGTAAGCTCTGGATACTTGGCTATCAATGATGGTTTGTATTTGTGCTAATGGCATAGCGTCTCTTTTGAGTACTCGCTCAATTTGGGTTTGTTCGGGGCAATCAATCACTAATATTCTGTCGACTAAGTCGATCATATTAGTCTCAAATAATAAAGGAATACTAATAATGCAATAAGCCGAATCTATTGATTTAAGTGCTGTTTGTATAGCTTCATAAATTAGAGGGTGGAGTATGGCTTCTAATTTTTGTTTTTGTTGGCTATCTGAAAAAATAATTTGGCTAAGCTTTTTTCTATTTAACGAGCCATCTACATTGAGTAGATCTTTGCCAAATGCTAGTACTATTTCTTCGAGTGCGGACTGTCCGATTTCGACCAGTTGATGAGCGATGATGTCAGCATCGATAACCTCTATGTTTAATTGTTCGAATAGTTTGGATACCGTAGTTTTTCCGCAACCTATGCCGCCAGTGAGACCAATCTTTAACATGTCTTATAAGCCTGCGTAGCTTAAATAAAGTTGATTAAGTTCATCGCCCCATAATAAAGCAATCCAGCCGGCGCTTGCTAAATAGGGGCCAAAAGGAATGGGTTTATTGTGATGCTGTTTGGTAATAAGAATTAAAATTATACCAACAATAGCGCCTACCATTGATGATAATAAGATGATGATAGCTAAATATTGCCAGCCTAACCAAGCACCTAATACTGCTAGTAATTTAAAATCACCATAGCCCATGCCTTCTTTACCTGTGCTTAATTTAAAGACTTGGTACACTGTCCAAAGTATTCCATAGCCGCTGATGGCGCCTATGATGCTGGTTTGAGAGTTAGTAAAAATTTCGAATAAGCTTATAAATAAGCCCAGCCAAAGTAATGGCAATGTGATGTTGTCGGGAAGTAGTTGATGGTCTAGATCAATGAAGCTGAGCGCTATGAGTGACCAAGTCAGCAGCAATGCAAATAAAGTTTGTGTCGTATCGCCAAAATGATAAGCCACAACGGCTGAACTGATAGCGGTTAAGGCTTCAATGAGCGGATAACGGATAGCGATAGGTTTATTACAATTAGCGCAGCGACCTTTCAAAAGAATATAGCTGATAATCGGTATGTTTTGATAGGGTTCGATGGCAGTGTTGCATTGTGGACAACTAGATAAGGGCAGGGCAAGATTGAAGGGTTTAGAAAGCTCTTTTTCATCGAGTTCAATTTGTAGATAGTCGCTGCATTCTTTACGCCAGTTGCGTTGCATCATGACTGGTAAACGATAAATGACCACATTTAGAAAGCTTCCTACCAATAGTCCTGTAAGTGCTACTAGGCTAATTAATACATAGGGTATTGCTAAGGCGTTATTTAATGTGTACAGCATGGGTGTTGTGAAAGATAGTTGCGTTTATAGCTGACAGAATACGTGGTTTTGTAATTTTATTCTAGTTACTCGGTCTTTATGTTAGATTGCATCAGTATATGATGTTTTTTAATTCAATTCGTGATTTCCTCTAATAAACTTGATAGATATGACCTTAGATATTAGGCCTGCTCATATTATTGTAAATTGTAACGCACCTCTTATAGAACTAGTGATTGCTGGTGATTGGCTGTTGGATAGCCAGATTGCTGATCTTGAGCTTGTTTTAGTTCAATTAGGCGATGGTTCCAAGTTTAAGAAACTGATTTTTTCGACTGAATCATTAGGCTGCTGGGATAGTTTGCTGATGACAGAGTTAATAAGGCTAATAGCTTATAGTGAAGAAAAAGGTATTTCTGTTGATATTAAAACCTTGCCCAGTGGCATTCAGGGCTTATTAAGTTTAGTTTCTGCTCTGCCAGAAAGAGCGGGTGTCAGGCGACATTCGATTCAGATCTCTTGGTTAGAGATTATTGGCAATAGAGCTTTAGATTTACAGAGTGATATTAATGCTTTCATTATGTTTATCGGTAATTTAACGCTGAGTGTCATCGCTTTTTTTAGATCTAAGGCGCATTTTCGTAGCATAGATTTATGGCGAAATATTCAAGATTGTGGTCCTTCTGCACTCCCTATTATTACCTTAATTAGTTTGCTAGTAGGTCTGATCTTGGCTTTTGTCGGTTCGGTACAATTGTCATTGTTTGGCGCTCAGCTTTATATCGCTGATCTGGTTGGTTTAGGGATGACGCGAGAAATGGGCGGTTTAATGACGGCGGTTATTATGTCGGGACGAACTGGTGCTGCTTATGCGGCACAATTAGGGACTATGCAGGTTAATAATGAGATTGATGCCCTAGAAACGATGGGTTTTGATCCTATGGAGTTTTTGGTTTTGCCTCGTGTTCTTGCGCTAATTTTCGTTATGCCTTTACTTTGTTTGTATGCGGATTTAATGGGCATTATGGGTGGTGCCCTTGTCACGGTGAATTTTTTTGAAGTATCTTTAATTGAATATTTAAATCGTACTGTGAATGCGATTCATCTAGCTGATCTTTCAGTCGGTATTTTTAAATGTGCGGTTTTTGGTGTCTTGATAGCCTTGTCTGGCTGTATGCGCGGTATGCAGTGTGGTCGTAGTGCGTCAGAAGTCGGTGACGCGACCACTTCTGCGGTAGTGACGGGGATAGTGTTTATAGTTATCGCAGATTCTTTGATGACTATTATTTGTAATCGCTTGGGGATTTAATTAATGAGCAGTCCGTGTCTTAGTATTAAGAATATGACTATGGCTTATGGTGATTTCATTATTCAACGTGAGCTAAATTTTACTATTAATCACGGTGATATCTTTGTCATTATGGGTGCAAGTGGTTGCGGTAAAAGTACTTTGTTGATGCATCTTATCGGCTTGCATAGACCGCTGGTTGGTGATGTGTTTTATGGTGAACAAAGCCTTTGGCAGGCCGATTATAAAGCTCGGCAAGATTTGTTGCGGCGGACTGGGGTGTTATTTCAAAGTGGCGCTTTATTAAGCTCTATGACTTTAGCTGAGAATGTGGCTTTACCATTAACAGAGCATACCTGCTTAAGTGCGCAGCGTATACGTCAGTTAGTTTCTTATAAATTGGCCTTAGTGGGCTTGGCGGGTTTTGAAGATTACTATCCTGCTGAGCTGAGTGGTGGCATGCAAAAACGTGCAGGATTGGCGCGTGCTATGGCGCTGGATCCTGAGATTTTGTTCTTTGATGAGCCTTCGGCTGGACTTGATCCTGTTAGTGCTAAGTTGTTAGATGATCTAATTTGTAGTCTACGTGATCATCTGGGCGCAACGATTGTTATTGTGACGCACGAGCTAGCGAGTATTTTTGCTATAGGTACTTATTCGGTGTTTCTTGATATGGAAACCAAGACTATGATCGCTAGCGGCCCTCCTAAAAAATTATTGGCTGAATCTAAGGATCCGAAAGTATTGCGTTTTCTTACCCGAGGCGCATCAGAAAGCTCCAGTTTTTCTGAAATGAAACACAAGCATGAGATTTTATGAGTAAACCTGTTAATCCTTATAGTATCGGTGCTTTTCTGGTGGGATCTTTGGTCTTAATAATAAGCGCTATTTTAGTTTTTGGTAGCGGGCAGTTATTAAAGAATAAATCTCAATATGTCATTTATTTTGACTCGGCTTTAAACGGATTAAATGTAGGTGCGCCAGTTAAATTACAGGGTGTGCAAATAGGCATGGTTAAGGAAATTTCTATTGAGCTTGATCAAAATGCTACTCGAATTAGTAAGCCGGTGATTATTGAAATTGATTCGGAGAAGGTTTTAGATTTTGGCGGTCATCCTTTAAAAGTAGCAAGCTCTTTGGAGCAACGTCAGAAAAATGCTCAGCAATTGATCAATGCCGGTATTAAAGCCCAGTTGCAAACTCAAAGTATCCTAACCGGATTATTGTATGTGGAGCTCAACTTTTATCGTAACGAGCCACTAAATTTGACGGGACTTAATTACAAAGATCTTCCTGAATTGCCTGCTGTTCCAAGTACGGCTGATCAAATCAAAAACACGGCTGATGAAATAATAACGAAATTTAGGCAATTACCTATTGAAGATATAGTTAAAGATTTGGCTGCAACCTTAAAAGAGATACGCGAAATAGCAGTTTCTGACGAGCTTAAAAAGAATCGGGCGGTTTTGGCTAAAACGCTAGATGAAACTGAAAAATTGGTTGCTAGCTTGAATCAGAATCTTACTCCATTGCTGATTAATATGAGGGGTACGGTCGTTGATACGCGGGTGATGGTGCAGGATTTTACTCATGAAATGCGCCCAGTGTTACTATCTACTGAAAGGACGCTTAATACGGCTACTGATGTTTTAAAAGAGTCTAAGCAGTCATTAGCTTCAGTAGAAGCTTTGACTGCTTCAGATGCGCCATTATGGCAATCACTGGAATCCTTACGAGAAGCGGCGAATTCTACGAAAACGCTGACAGATTATCTCGAACGTCATCCAGACTCAATTATTTATGGAAAGGAATAGGCGCTAATGAGCGACAAGGCTAAATATTTATTGCTTGCTTTAATGTTAATGTTTTTTCTCAGTGCTTGTATGCGTAGCAATAAACCAATTCAGTTTTATAGACTTAATGCCAGTGCGGCAATGCTTGATACTATTCGACTACCTGAATCTACAAGTCAAGCGGTGATTGGTTTAGGGCCTATACGTATTCCTGATTATTTGAATAGGCCGCAAATGGTCATGGCTATTAGCGATAATGAATATCAGGTGTCGGAAGAGTATCGTTGGGCAGAGCGTTTGGATCAAAATATTTCTTTGGCTTTGACTAAATTCTTGTCTAGTCAGTTAGGGTCAAATCGAATTGTGCGTTATCCATGGTCACCGCGTCAGGTAGTTGATTATCAAGTGAGTATTGATATCATCGAGTTTCATATTGATGCGCAAGGTCAAAGTCGATTAACGGCGCAATGGCTAATTAAGCGCAAAGATCAGCCTGATGTAAGTCGACGCTTTGATTATCACGTTTCTGCTTCGACGACTGATTACGAGGTCATGGTGAGTGCTCAAAGTGTTTGCTTAACAAAGCTGGGGCAAGATCTCGCATTTACACTAAAGCAGTTAATGAAAGTAGAGGCTGGTAATTAAAGTGTTGCCTGAACGATTTGGCTGCCCGCTTAAGGCATAGCTATTCAAACAAAGTTTAATAAAGGGCTTAGCGTAGGATGGATAGGCGCTAGGGGCTTTGAAAGTATTCTTTTTATTTCCCCTCTTTAGCAAAGAAGGGTTAGAGTAGATTTGTTCTAATAAATTAATCATTAAATATCAGTTGCCTATAAGGCAAAAAATCCTCCTCGATCCCTCTTTTACAAAGGGGGGAAGCTATCATAATATTTTCACAGTCTCGCTAGCGCATCCACCAAGTCAAGGCGTGGTGTGTGATTTTATCCATATTAGAAGATTAAGCGATCTCGATCATGGTTGGTGGCGCTGGCGCTTATCCACCCTACAAAATCTAACCGCAAAATTTATTTGTGCTGACCTTGTTTTTTTAAGTGATTAGTCGAGGCTTTAGCCATTAAGCTGTTTATGTAAAATAAGCTCTAACACTAGTTTACTGCCAAAGTAAGCCAGTAATAACAATACAAAGCCAATCAGCGTCCATTGTATGGCGGTTTGTCCGCGCCATCCATAACGACTTCGCCCCATTAGCAAGCCTGAAAATATTATCCATGCCAATATGGATAAAACAGTTTTATGCACTAGATGTTGTGCAAATAAGTTCTCTATAAATAAAAAACCACTGATCAATGAAATGCTTAGAAATAGTAGGCCAGTGGCCAGCATTTGAAATAAGAGGGCTTCCATGGTTTGTAGTGGCGGCAGTGATAAGACGAAGCGTTTAGGAGGGTGGCTTCTTAATTGTTGTTCTTGTATAGCAAGTAAAATGGCTTGTAATGCTGCAATGTTTAATAAGCTAAAAGCAATAATAGACGTCAAGATGTGGGTGTTCATAGCCCAGTTGTGTTGAGTGATGGTTCGCGTTTCGTTTGCAAAGTTGACGGCTAGGCCTAGCATTAGAGCAGCAATAGGAAATAACGCGATACCGAGTTTTTCGACAGGTTTGTTGAGGGCTGCAATTAATAACAATAATACAACTATCATGGCGATCAAGGAGCCTGTGTTAAAAAAACTAAAGCTAAAGCCATTGCTCTGTAGAAAAATGATGCCAATATAGGAAAGATGGCTTAATACCGCTAACCATGCCAGATAAAAAGGATGTCGAGGCATTTGACTTTGATTGATATATCTAATAATCAACGCAGTGCTAGTCAGGTAAGAACTGATAGACAGGGTAGCGAGTGCAGTTGTGATCATTGGGTTTGCGTCCATTTTTTAGCTGGATAATTGTAGGCTGATAAGCTCTAACTTTTATTAATCATAAAAGAGCGTTGTTGTTGCTAAGTCGTGCAAAGAAATTAATGATTATGGTAATATACCCGGCTGAATAGTCCTAGTGCATTTGCACTATAGTAGCCTTAGTGTATTTGCACTACTGGGCAGTTTACAAATATTAATAATAAAGACCTGGATATGTTTGATAATTTAACCGATCGATTAAGTCTTACACTTAAAAAACTCAAGGGTCAGGGGCGTCTGACTGAAGATAATATCAAGGAAACCTTGCAGGAAGTGCGCACGGCTTTACTTGAAGCTGACGTGTCCTTGCCAGTTGTTACGGACTTTATTGAGCGTGTTAAAGCAGGTGCTTTAGGTCAAGAAGTACAGGCTAGTCTTTCACCTGGCCAGTCTTTGATTAAGCTCGTTCAGGCAGAGTTAGTTAAGGTGATGGGTGAGGCTAATGAGGCGCTGAATCTTCGTGCGACTCCCCCTGCAATTATTTTAATGGCTGGTTTACAAGGTGCTGGTAAAACCACATCGGTAGCTAAGCTAGGTCGTTGGCTGCAAGAAAATCAAAAGAAAAAAGTAGGTGTGGTCAGTACTGACGTCTATAGACCTGCGGCTATTAAGCAGTTGCAAATGTTAGCCAATGAGGTTTCATTAGATTTCTTTGAAAGTGATATTAGTCAGCAGCCGGTCGATATAGCGCGCAATGCTATTGATGCTGCTAAGAGAAAGTTTTTAGACGTTATTATTATCGATACTGCTGGTCGTTTGCATATCGATGATGAAATGATGGGTGAAATTAAAGCGCTGCATTCTGCGATTAATCCTATCGAAACGTTATTTGTTGTTGATAGTATGACTGGGCAAGATGCCGCGATTACTGCAAAAGCTTTCAATGATGCGCTGCCATTAACAGGTGTTATTTTAACTAAAGCCGATGGTGATGCTCGTGGTGGTGCGGCATTATCAATCCGTCATATTACTGGCAAACCCATTAAGTTTATTGGTGTTGGTGAAAAAACTGATGGTCTAGAGCCTTTCTATCCTGATCGTATTGCTTCCCGTATTTTGGGTATGGGCGATATGTTAAGTCTTATCGAAGAGATTGAGCAAAAGGTCGATAAGGAGAAAGCGGAGAAGTTAGTCAAGAAAATTCAAAAAGGCCAGGGCTTTAATCTGGAAGATTTTCGTGAACAGTTGCAAGAAATGCAACGTATGGGTGGTGTCGGTTCAATGCTGGAAAAATTACCAGGTATGAATGCAGTGCCTTCTGACATGAAAGCACAAATTAACGACAAAATGCTTGCTAGGCAGATTGCGGTCATTAATTCAATGACCATGCAAGAGCGAAAGTATCCTGATTTGATTAAAGGCAATCGTAAAAAACGTATTGCTGCTGGTTGTGGTCAAGAATTGCATGATGTTAATCGTATGCTAAAGCAATTCTTGATGATGCAAAAAATGATGAAAAAATTTAAATCCGGCAATGTAGCCAATATG
>CAIZMK010000264.1 GCA_903934035.1 uncultured Methylococcaceae bacterium | reverse complement strand
TCAAACCACTGAAAAGAACATCAAACCACTGAAAAGAACATCAAATCGCTGAGAAGAACATCAAACCGCTGAAAAGAACATCAAATCGCTGAGAAGAACATCAAACCGCTGAAAAGAACATCAAATCCTATGCCGGATGGTGTTTGTAACCCCGTTCCGCTTGGGAAATATTTGAACTAATTGTAGGCCGGAATAAGGCTTTTCGAGCGACAGCGAGTAAAGCGTTTCCGGCATAGGCAATGCTCCTGTGCCGGAAACGCTACCACGCGCTACGCTTGAGTAGTCTTATTCCGACCTACAAATGCTTAACCGTGGACAGTAAAATAATAATGACTAGTTATTGGTTGTTACTTTCTAACCAATTATTCACTTCATGCAAATTTTCTTCGCCTATAGAACCTATGGCATACATAAAGCGGATACGGTTTTTAATGTAGTTATATTTAGCGATGGCTAATTCTTTCTTAGCTGAAAACTCATCTTGCTGGGCTTTTATCAGGTCGCTAATGGTGACAACTCCTAGCTGATAACCTTTTTCCATAGCTTGCCGTGATTTGCTAGTAGATTCTAAGGCTCTTTGCGAGGCTTTAATACTATGAGTCGCGGCATTAGTGCTTAAAAAAGCATCGCTGGTTTCTTTAATAATAGAACGCATAGTGGCTTCGTTATCATTTTTACTCATTTGTAAGCGATAACGCGCTTCTTTCACTTGATTAGTAATTATGCCACCAGAAAATATAGGTACATTTACGTTTATAGCAGCCGTCTCTACATTATAAGGGAGTTGCTGACTGCTTTGATAACCGGTATTGGTATTGTAGTAATTGAGTTGTAAGTCAGCAGTTGGTAAATGCTTTGCATTTTGCGCTGTCACATTGGTTGCTGCAGCAATGACGGCTTTTTGTTTGGCAGAAATAGCTGGGTTTTGACTTTGCGCCATGTCTATCCATTGTTGTAAATCCCCTTGGATTTCTAGATAATCAACTTGATCTCTGAGCTTTCTGAGTGGAGCAGGAATACTGCCAGTTAATTCTGTAAGTGCTGCTTGTGCAGTTACCAACTTGCTTTCTGAGACAATTTCAGCCGCCTTAAGCTGGTCTAGCCGTGCTTCCATCGCATAAAGATCTGTTATTTTTAATAACTGCTTTACATATTGCTTTTGTATTTGTTCTAATCTTTTTTCTGTGCTTTGTTTTTCGGTCTGAGCAAAATATAGCTCGTCCTCAGCTTGTAATTCACTAAAGTACCGATCAACCACATTAAACATAAGTTGGTTATGTGCTTCTATGGCTTCAGTTGCATATTGATCTTCAACTTTAGTAGCTTGTCGCCATGCCCAAAACTTTCCAAAATCCATCAATGATTGGTTCAAAGATAGATAGTATCGCGTACCAGGATAATTACTGATGGCATCATGACTAACTGGGTTTGCAGCTGTTATCACGCCTGTTTGAGTATACCTATTTGCTGACCAATTCCCAGATAGCGATACTTGCGGCAACATTTGTCCTAAAGCTTGGCCTTTTTGTGTCGCTCCTATCCCTACTTTTTCTTCGGCACTTCTGGAATTGGGGTCAGAGTCTAATGCTTGCTGATATATAGATAGTAAATCTTCAGCTTGCACGCTAGACGAGCAAGCAAAAATCAAGGTCAACACTCCGTACTTAAATAGCCTCATGTTTATCAATCTTCTATAAATGAGCGGGCAAAGAAATTAGTTGCGGGCTGAGCTAAGTATCTAAACAAAGTTCTTTCACCGGTATTGATGAGCACTTCAGCAGGCATACCCGGCAATAATTGTAAATTACCCAGTTTTTTTAGGCTTTCGGGAGTAATTTCAACTTTAGCGAGATAATAAGCACTACCGTTTCTATCATCGGTAATACGATCAGGCGAAAGACTGATAACCTTGCCTTCCATTTTTGGCGTTTGAGACTGCTTAAAAGCACTAAAACGTATTTCTGCTTGCAAGCCTACCGTGACTCTGTCGATATCCATAGGAGATACTTGGGCTTCAATGATGAGCTCAGCACCTTGAGGCACAATATCTAAAATAGGATGGCCAGGAGTAATGACGCCATTTTCAGTATGTGCGGCCAAACCTAATACCATACCGCTGGCTGGTGCTTTTATAATCACACGCTCTAGTTTATCTTGGCTTGCAGCGACGCGTTGCTGGGCATCATTCAGTTGAGCTTGCGCTTCACTGAGTTTACTGGCTACTTCTTCTTGAAATTGTTTTTGTATTTGCAAAATTTGTAAGCGAGTTTCACTTATCAGCATTTGATTGGTCGCAATCTCAGCTTCTAATTGAGCGATATCACCGGTTTGTATGGCATGATTACGCTCTATTTCTCGTAAGCGCTGTTTGTCTGCAAAACCTTCTGCTAATAGCTCTTTCAGGTCTTTTATTTCTTCTGAATATGAACTGACCAATTGTTTCTTACTGGTTATTTGACCTTGTAAGCCATTTATTTTGCTGGAAATTTGGCTGATGCGCTCGTTGAGCACACCCATTTGACCTTCTTGAGAGCTTTTATGAGAATTAAAAATATTAGTCTCGGCCAGTTTAGCTTCTAAGGCTCTCGCATTAGTGGGATCAGCCAGCAAAGCCGGATAATCAACTTTTTTTAGCTGATCTCTTTCCGTGCTGAGGCGTGCCACTTGAGCGGCTAAGGTCATGTTTTGGCCTTTTGCAATTTCTAATTGCGCTTTAATTTGCGCATCATCCAATATAATGAGAGCTTGACCTTCTTCAACAATTGCTCCATCTTTGGTAAGAATTTTTGAAACGATACCGCCATCTAAATGCTGTACAGTTTTCTTATAGGCTTTTACTACGATGACACCGGGGGCTAATGCGGAGCTATCTAGTGGAGCAAACCCCGCCCAAATACCAAAAATACCAAAGGTAGCAAAGACGACAAACATGCCTATGTTACGAATCGGCTTATCGTTAGTACCTAAACCGGATAAGTTATTCTTATCTGTGATTTTATCTATCATATTACTTAAGCGATCTTAGGTTTTTCGGAGGGAGTTGCCGCTTGCTGTTGTTGCTGCAAATGCGCGATAACCTGATCTTTAGGGCCATAAACTAAAAGCAGGCCATCATTAAGCACCAAAAGTTTATCAACTTTTGACAACACACTATTACGATGAGTAATGATCATCACTGTAGACTTCTTTTCTTTAAGTTTAATCAACGCTTTTTCCAGCGCGGCCTCACCCAACTCATCCAAATTAGAATTAGGCTCATCAAGCACTACCAACACGGGATTACCATATAAAGCTCTAGCCAAACCAATACGCTGACGCTGCCCACCTGAAAGATTACCACCAGTATTACCAATCACGGTATCGTAGCCTTCGGGCAATCTTAAAATGAGCTCATGTACATCAGCCATTTTTGCGGCGTCTACCACTTGTTCAGGATCAACATTACCAAAGCGAGCTATATTTTCACCGATAGTACCTTCAAAAAGCTCAATATCTTGAGGCAAATAACCAATAAATTGACCTAAGTGCTCACGATCCCAATTAAACACTTCTGCACCATCCAATCGTATCGCACCGTTGGCAGTTGGCCAAATACCTAATACGGCTCTGGCCAAGCTTGATTTACCCGCACCGCTAGGTCCAATAACACCAACAATATCGCCTTTGTCTATGGTAAAGTTGAGACCTTTAAGTACTGGAAGTTTACTACCTGGGGGAACAATTACGGCATTTTCAAGCTGTATGCGTCCTTCAGGATCTGGCAATAACATGTGCTCTTTGTCTGCCGGTATTTGCTTCAAAAGATCATTAAGACGTGAGTATTGATCTCTAGCGCCAATAAAGCCTTTCCAAGTACCGATAATCATGTCAATTGGTGCAAGTGCCCTACCCATTAAAATAGAGCCGGCAATCATTAAACCTGGGGAAATTTCACGCTCGATGACCAGATAAGCACCTAAACCCAAAATGAGTGATTGTGAAGACAATCGAATCACCTTAGACAGTGCCGTTAATAGCCCCGCGCGGGAACTGGCTATCGCTTGCAATTCTATAACTTTAAGTGCGCCTACCATCCAGCGCTGTCTAATTTTATCGAGCATACCCATAGACTCGATGACTTCTGCATTACGTAAGTTTCTACCTAAAGCACCACGAGTTTGCATAGCGATGTTATTGGCTTCACTGAGGATTTTAGTCGTCGCTTTTTCGGTAGCGGCCGCAACGATACATAGTAATATCCCAGTGAAAACAGAAAACCAGCCATACCAAGGGTGAAATATGAACAACATACCCAGATAGATAGGCATCCATGGCGCATCAAAGAACGCAAACAAGCCATTGCCAGTCAAAAATTGACGTAAACCAGTTAAATCATCTAAAGGCTGAGTAGTCGCTCTTTGGCCGCCTGAGTACAGAGATTGTTTGAAAGCTATTTTAAACAATCGCTGATTAAGCAAGAGTTCTAGGCGACTACTGACTTTAACCAGTATTTGTGACCGCACCCATTCTAATGCAGCCATAGTGATAAACAACACCACAACGATGAGTGTCAACATTAATAATGTTGATTTATTACCCGTAGACACGACACGATCGTAGACCTGGAGCATGTAGATAGAAGGAACTATCATTAATGCGTTAATGAGCAGACTAAAGCCCGCAGCTGATATAAATGCGCCTTTACAGAGTAATAACGCTTCTTCTAAATCTGATTTTAGGCTGGCTCTCATTTGCACACAATGATATTAAAAATTATGCAATCCTAACATAGAGTAAAAATTAATTCATAACTGATAATAATCGTATCACAAGCTCTCGCTGTGTTAAGCGACTATTACTTCATTTGAGAAGCCCTCCCAACCTCTCACTGCCCACATTTAAGAGAAATTCAAATAAAGCAGATAGTTACGTTGACAAATGCCCCTAGCATCCCTAGGCGCCAACTTAAGGCAGTGCACGGAAGGCTTAACCTTGTAATGTACCGTGCCGTAACGTCTTAAGTTGGCAGCCTGATTTTTGGTATATTGACCTTATAAAGCGACTAATGACAGTCTTAATAACTATCTAATGTTACACAGTAACGTGGCTTTACTCTCGAGGCTGTGAAAGTATTCTTATTATTTCCCCTCTTTAGCAAAGAGGGGTTAGGGGAGATTGGATTTATTAAATAATAATCATTAAATATCAGTGACCTATGATTTATGAAAATCCCCCTCGATCCCCCTTTTACAAAGGGGGAAGCCAAAAATGAAAATACTTTCACAGTCTCTCTCGTTTGCCGCGCCGAGCACCGCAGGTTTGGTTGGAATTAGCCCGAAGGGGCGCGGCATGGATGCCTCGCGTCGGTAGGAGCACAGGAAGCAGCGGCAATCGAGCCACCTTTTCTTTGGATACTTTCTAAAGGCTGTGCAGAAGAAAGTATCTCGCCTTCGAGTACGATAACCCGATTAACACATCGTCGCGATAGCGACCTCATTATGTGTGTTTTTTTAAACCGCTGAATGGCGATTGCGCAACATCAGTAACCATCTGTTATTTAAGCTGTAATTCTTAAGTTGACGCCTATTCCACTACCCCTCTCAACAAAGACATAGGTATCTACACAAGTAAGTTCGCATTATCGGTATATACCACACCGATCGGGACAGGTTGCGTCCTGTCGCTACATCGCGATTGACCTCTAGATTAAGATCGACATCTACTTATACACACCCACCACATCACTGCCATTAAGTTAAGCATTTGTAGGGAGAATTTGTCGCTCCTACTTTTTTCTATTCCTCACTGTGGGCAGTGACTACCTGCCTAAGTTTAACCACCTAACAAGAATTATCTGTGAGCGTGTGGGAATGTTAAAACATAACCTTCACCACTACAGTCTCAATTGCTCTACTTAAAGCCTGTTAACCCATAATTCAAGTCTATCACTATAAACAACGCTGGCTTTATGGCTGTTGTTATTGCGCTAATACGGCAAAAGGTTGGATAATCACCCACCTTTTAAATAGCTATCAATCTGGCATGGAATTTAATTTACTCAATACTGACGGCCATGCACGGCGTGGACGCCTTAACTTTACGCGTGGCGTTGTTGAAACACCGATCTTTATGCCAGTTGGCACTTATGGCGCAGTTAAGTCCTTAACACCTGAAGACCTAATGGGTGTAGGCGCACAAATTATACTCGGCAATACTTTTCATTTAATGCTAAGACCCACTACGGCGGTTATTAAAGCGCATGGTGATTTGCATGATTTTATGCATTGGCAAAAACCGATCTTAACTGATTCCGGCGGCTTTCAAGTCTTTAGCTTAGGTGCACTCAGAAAGATTACCGAAAAAGGTGTTACCTTTAAATCACCACTCAATGGTAGCGCCATTTTTATGGGGCCCGAAGAGTCTATGCAAGTGCAGCGAGATTTAGGCTCAGATATCGTAATGATCTTCGATGAATGCACACCCTATCCGGCCACAGTCGATGAAGCCGCTATTTCGATGCGCTTATCGTTACGCTGGGCTCAGCGTAGTAAAGACGCGCATGGCGACAATCCAGCGGCTTTATTTGGTATCGTTCAAGGCGGCATGTATGAACATTTGCGTAAAGAATCCATAGACGGCTTATTAGATATTGGATTTGATGGTTATGCCATTGGCGGTTTATCCGTCGGTGAACCCAAAGAAGAAATGATGGCGACCTTAGATGTCATTCATAACAAAATGCCTATCGATAAGCCTCGTTACTTAATGGGCGTAGGCACACCTGAAGATTTAGTCGAAGCCGTTAGACGTGGCATTGATATGTTTGATTGTGTGATGCCCACCCGTAATGCCCGTAACGGCCATTTATTTACTACTTTTGGCGTAGTAAAAATTAGAAACAGCCAATATGAATTTGACAATCAGCCTTTAGATTCAGATTGTGCCTGTTACACCTGCCAGAATTATTCTCGAGCTTATTTACGTCATTTAGATAAATGTAAAGAAATGTTAGGTTCACGATTGAGTACTATCCATAACCTTTATTATTATTTGAGCCTGATGCAGGGCTTACGTGATGCTATTGAAAAACAAGAACTAGATGTTTTTGTTAAACAATTTTATCATCTACGAGGAAAAGCCATGCCGTCTATGGCATAATGATCCAATTTTTTTAATAACAATAACCATTGAGGATGACCATGAGTTTTTTTATCTCTGACGCTTTAGCCGCTGCGGCACCTGCCGCCCAATCACCTGGCATGGAAGGTATGTTATTTCCATTGGGAATATTAGCCTTCTTTTACTTTTTATTTTTGCGCCCACAATCTAAACGCGCTAAAGAAAAGAAACAAATGATCGCCGCTATCAGCAAAGGTGTTGAGGTCGTTACCAATGGCGGCATTTTAGGTAAAGTCGCTGATTTAGATGAAAACTTTGTCAAACTTGAAGTGTCTGACAATGTTTTTATTCAAGTACAACGTCAAAGCATTGAAAGCATGATGCCTAAAGGTACCTATAAAGCCATCACTAAAAAAGTAGTCATTAATAAAGCTTAATGAGTTAAGCGTAAGCTGGGTATGCGACGTAAACGCTAAGGCTTTACGTCGAAACTCGGCGAGATTACTCGCCACAACCCGCTTAGGATCTGCTGCAATTATTGGAATAACACATGCAAAATCACTACCCTCTTTGGAAAAATATTTTAATTCTGTTTGTTTTTGGCATTGGGATTATTTATTCATTACCCACGCTATACGGCGAAGACCCCTCTGTTCAAGTTTCATCTACCCAAAGCGACACCATTAGCCAAGGTCAAGCAGGCAAAATGGAAGCGGATCTTAAAGCCATGGGCGTCGCACTTAAAGCTTTCGAATTTGTAGACGGACGGGTTTTAGCCCGTTTTAATAATACTGACGACCAACTTAAAGCCGCTGATTCTTTAAGAGACAGCTTGGGCAATAATGTTACTGTTGCTTTAAATCTTGCTCCAACCACTCCACAATGGCTACGTGTTTTACACGCCAATGCCATGTATTTGGGTCTGGATTTACGTGGCGGCGTGCATTTCTTATTAGAAGTAGATATGGATGCGGCTGTTAAACAAGCTGAAGATCGTTATAACGATGACCTACGCTTAGCACTACGTAACGAAAAAATACGTTACCAATCGGTTGCTAAAGATAATGGCTATCTTAAGATAACCCTTAATAGTGCTGATGATAAAGCCAGCCTTTTTACGCTATTAAATAAAGACTTTCGCACTCTAGAAATCACTGAACCCGAAAATAAAAGTCAAGTTTGGCTAAAAATATCAGTTAAGGAAGAGCGCGAACTTAAGAAAAATGCCGTCGCGCAAAACATGACGACTTTGCGTAATCGTGTCAATGAATTAGGCGTGGCTGAGCCAGTTATTCAACAACAAGGTGAAAACCGCATCGTAGTGCAATTGCCCGGTGTACAAGACACTACACGCGCCAAAGAAATTTTAGGCACCACAGCGACTTTAGAATATCGCTTAGTGGATGTTGAACATGATGTACAACAAGCCGTTGCAGGGCATGTTCCGGTCGGCAGTCGTTTGTATTATGAAAGGAAAGGCGCTCCTATCTTATTGGATAGACGCATCATCGTTACTGGTGATCAAATTGTGGATGCCTCATCAGGTGTTGATCAGGACGGCAGACCTTCGGTAAATATATCTCTAAATGGTGTGGGCGCTGCAAAGATGGCTAAAACTACACAAGTGAGTGTCGGCAAGCCCATGGCTGTAGTGTTTATTGAATATAAAATAGACACCAAAATCGTTAATGGTGAAAAAGTACGTCATAAAGAAAAAGTTGAAAAAGTCATTAATGTCGCGACCATTCAAGGCGTGTTTAGTAAACGTTTTCAAACTACGGGTTTAGATAGCCCTCAAGAAGCCAGAAACTTATCACTATTATTAAGAGCCGGCGCGTTAGCTGCCCCTGTGGATATCGTTGAAGAACGCACCGTAGGACCTAGCTTGGGTCAAGACAACATTGACAAAGGCATGTTGTCATTTGTGGTTGGTTTTGCTTTAGTCGTGTTGTTTATGGCCGTTTATTACCGGTTATTCGGCATGATCGCCAACTTCGCTTTAGCGTTTAACGTGGTTATCGTGGTCGCTATTTTATCAATGTTACAAGCCACCCTGACCTTACCAGGTATTGCCGGTATTATCTTAACTGTAGGTATGTCGGTTGATGCTAACGTGTTAATTTTTGAGCGTATCAAAGAAGAAATCAAAAATGGCAATACCCCACAATCAGCGATCTTTGCGGGTTACGATAAAGCCTTTGCTACTATTCTTGATTCGCATTTTACCAACCTAGTGGTTGCCGTCGTGCTGTTTGCTTATGGCACGGGTTCGGTTAAAGGTTTTGCCGTCACCCTCATTATCGGTATTTTATCCTCTATGTTTACGGCCATTACCGGGACACGAATGGTGATTAACTGGGTCTACGGTAACCGTAGAGTCGAAAAATTATCCATTTAATAGCCGTTATTTCTAGGAAGATTTATTAAAACCAATCTCCCCTAACCCCTCTTTTTTAGAGGGGGGGACGCCCCTAACACTAGTGATGGAACTTAAGTTCAAGACTGAGAAGATTAATAACATGAAGACTACTAATATAAATTTTATAGGTAACAGAAATATAGCCATGACTTTTTCGGGCATATTGATGGTACTGTCGATTATTTCGTTATCGACACGCGGCTTACAAATGGGTATCGATTTTACTGGTGGTACCTTAATTGAAGTCGGCTATCAAAAATCTGCAGATTTAACAGTACTGCGTAATACCTTAGATACCGAAGGCTTTAATGATGCCACCGTGCAAAACTTCGGTACCGCTAAAGATGTACTGATACGCTTAAAACCCCATGATGGTGTCAGCAGTGCAGATTTAAGCACTAAAGTTTTAGAAGCTATTAACAAAACTACTACAGAACCTGCAAGCGTAAGACGCGTGGAATTTGTCGGCCCACAAGTGGGTGATGATTTAGCCGAAGACGGTTTTTTAGCTTTACTATACTCAACCATCGGTATTTTGATTTACATCGCTTGGCGCTTTGAATGGAAATTCTCTACGGGTGCAGTTATCGCAACCTTACATGACGTTATTGTCACTTTAGGATTATTCTCGGTTTTAGGCTTAGAATTTGATTTAACAGTCTTAGCGGCGGTACTGGCTTTAATTGGTTACTCCTTAAACGATACGATCGTTGTTTATGACCGCATACGTGAAAACTTCCGCTTATTCAGAAACACCTCTACCGAAGAAATTATGAACATTTCGGTTAACGTGACTTTAAGCAGAACCATCATGACCTCTTTGACAGTAATTTTGGTATTGGTGTCTTTATTTTTCTTAGGCGGCGAAATCATCCATAATTTCTCTATCGTTTTATTATTTGGCGTATTTTTTGGTACTTATTCATCGATCTTTATCGCAAGCCCCATGGCTTTGATATTAGGTGTTAGCCCTGAAGATTTAATGATACCGGTCAAAGAAGGCGCCAATATCGATAATAGACCTTAACGGGTATTTGATGTAAATCGGGTTAGCGCTAGAGACTGTAAAAGTATTATGATTTTAGCCTCCCCCTTTGTAAAAGGGGGGTAATGAAGGGGTTTTTGTCATAAGCTACTGATATTTTATGATTATTTTTTAATAAATCAAATCGCCCCTAATCCCTCTTTGCTAAAGAGGGGAAATAAAAAAATACTTTCATAGTCTCGCTAGCGTAACCCGACAACTTTATTATTAACCTTGAATCTTAATCCTTGCAGTGCTACTCAAACGTTAATCCGCTATAATCACCAATCTTTTTTATCAATTCGGAGTTTTACCTCAACATGGCTATAGAACGCACTTTCTCAATTATTAAACCTGACGCTGTTGCAAAAAATGTTATCGGTCAAATATACAGTCGTTTTGAAAGCAATGGCTTGCAAATCGTTGCTGCAAAAATGTTACATTTAAGCCAAGCACAAGCTGAAGGTTTTTACGCAGAACACAGCGAGCGCGGTTTCTTTAAAGACTTAGTGGCTTTTATGATTTCAGGCCCAGTTATCATGCAAGTATTAGAAGGCGAAAACGCTGTTCTTAAACACCGTGAAATTATGGGCGCTACTAACCCTAAAGAAGCTGCAGCCGGCACTATTCGTGCTGACTTTGCGTCTAGCATCGATGAAAATGCTGTACACGGTTCTGATGCGGTAGAAACAGCTCAAAGAGAAATCGCTTACTTCTTCGCGGATAATGAAATCAGTGCAAGAACCCGTTAATATTGAATCTGTTAATCCTAAACGGATTAATTTGCTAGATTACGACAGAAAAGGTCTTGCGGCCTTTTTTGTCGCTTTAGGCGAAAAACCTTTTCGAGCCACTCAAGTACTTAAGTGGCTCTATCAGGAAGGTGTTGAAGATTTCGACCTGATGACTAATTTAAGTAAATCTTTGCGTACCTATCTCAATGAAAATTGCTATTTAGCGACGCCAGAAATTGTCATAGAACAAATTGCTAGCGATGGTACTCGTAAATGGGCTCTGCAAACTAGTTGCGGTAATCGTATCGAAACAGTTTTTATTCCAGAAGAAGGACGCGGCACTTTATGTGTCTCTTCTCAAATTGGTTGTGCGCTGGCTTGTACCTTTTGTTCTACCGCTCAACAAGGTTTCAACCGCAACTTAACGACCGCTGAAATTATCGGCCAAGTGATTGTTGCCCAAAAACGCTTAGGAACTTCTAAAAAAATCACCAACGTGGTCATGATGGGTATGGGCGAACCCCTGCTAAATTTTGATAATGTCGTTGCTGCTATGAACTTAATGATGGATGACTTCACCTTTGGCTTGTCCAAACGCAGAGTAACCATTAGCACCTCCGGTGTAGTACCCGCAATGTATCGCTTAAGTCAGGCTTGTGATGTCAGTCTTGCGGTATCTTTACATGCTGTCACCGACGAACTACGCGATGAATTAGTCCCTATCAATAAAAAATATCCATTAAAGGAATTAATGGAAGCCTGCAGGGACAACGCTAAAATTGCGCCACGACGCACCGTCACTTTTGAATATGTGATGCTAGCCGGTGTTAATGACTCTATGCAAGATGCCAAGGGATTGATTAAATTATTAAAAACCGTACCATCAAAGCTTAATTTAATTCCGTTTAATCCGTTCCCTAATAATGATTATCGCTGTTCTAGCAGTGAAACTATTCATCGTTTTAAAACGCTATTAAACGATGCCGGCATTATCACCACTGTCAGAAAAACACGTGGCGAAGATATTGATGCGGCTTGTGGACAATTAGTCGGCCAAGTGGACGATAAAAGTCGTAGGCATTTAAAACTCAAACTGGTCAATTCAGAAAGTGCAGCCTAACTGTTCAAAATTTTGCCTAAGTTACGCACTAGCGCTATTAATAACGACTAGTTTAAATTCCTGCGCATTATTCACAGACCATAGCGCCGAACGCGCTGACTATACACGCATCCATTTACAACTGGGTGTGCGTTATTTAGAAATGAATAAACTAGAACTGGCTAAAGAGAATCTATTATTAGCAATCGAAGAAGATCCTAATAATGTTCAGGTACAAAATTCGCTCGCTTTTTTGTATGAAAAACTCAATAACACTGAACTGGCTAATAGCCATTATCAATCAGCACTTAATTTAGCTCCTGACGACTGGAGCGTGCAAAATAATTATGGCCGATTTCTTTGTGAGCACGGTAAAAATCAGCAAGGTTTAGATTTACTGACTAAAGCAATCGCCACTCCTTTAAATGACAAACCTTGGTTAGCACTGACTAATGCAGGACGCTGCGAAGAAAGCCTGCAACAAATTCAACTTGCTGAAAATTATTTTAAGCAGGCATTAAACTTAAATAATAACTACGCTCCTGCTTTGCTGGAAATGCAAAAAATTAGTTACCAAGGTACTGATTATTGGGCGGCAAGAAATTATTTACAACGCTATCTAGCCGTTGCTAATCAGTCAGCGAGCAGCTTATGGTTTGCTCTACAAACAGAACATGCCTTAGGTAATAACAGCCTGGCGAAACAATATCAAAAAGAATTACTAGAAAAATTCCCGCTTTCTGATGAAGCACAAAAGAGCGCAAACATTAAAGACTTTTAAAGGGTTATTGCAGTAACCTCTACAGCACAAACATAAGACATGGCCAATAATATACAAGCAATACGCGGGATGCACGATGTACTCCCTGACCAAACGCCTTTATGGCAAACCACTGAACAAATACTACGTGAAGTATTAGGCTGTTATGGCTACAGTGAAATTCGCTTACCTATCGTTGAAAAAACTGAATTATTTAAACGCTCTATCGGTGAAGTGACTGATATCGTCGAAAAAGAAATGTACACCTTTGAAGATCGTAATGGCGATTCATTAACCTTACGACCTGAAGGCACAGCCGGTTGTTTAAGAGCTTGTTTAGAACATGGACTGCTACATAATCAAACGCATCGTTTATGGTATTACGGACCTATGTATCGTCATGAACGTCCACAAAAAGGTCGTTATCGTCAATTTATACAATTAGGTGTTGAAACCTATGGTATGTCAGGACCTGATATTGATGCCGAACTCATAGTCATTATGGATAGACTCTGGAAAAAACTCGGCATACGCGATAAAGTGCGCTTGGAGTTAAATTCCTTAGGTACGGTTGCTGAACGCTTGGTGTATCGTGAAACGCTGGTCGATTATTTTCAAAATCATCTTGATAGCTTAGATGAAGATAGTTTACGACGCTTAAAAACTAATCCTTTGAGGATATTAGACACCAAAAATCCTGCTATGCAGGAGGTGGTTGCCAATGCACCTGAACTCATGACTTATTTGGGTGAAGACAGCTTAACGCACTTTACTACCTTAACAGCAACTTTGGATGATTTAGGTATTAGCTACACTATTAATCCACGTTTGGTACGTGGCTTAGATTATTACAGCAAAACAGTTTTTGAATGGGTTACCGATGAACTTGGCTCGCAAGGTACTGTCTGTGCTGGCGGGCGTTATGATAGCCTCATCGAACAATTAGGCGGCAAACCTAATTTCGCTGTTGGCTTTGCCATGGGTATAGAACGCTTATTAGCCTTATTAGAAAACTCAGAAACTCTTCAATTGAACAGCACTGTTGATGTTTATATGATTCGAGTGGGTGACCTAGCTGAAAAAGTAGGCTTTCGTTTTGCTGAAGAAATCAGAAATGAACTACCAGGACTAAAGCTACAAGTTAATTGCGAAGGTGGCAGTATTAAAAGCCAATTTAAAAAAGCCGACAAATCCGGTGCACTCTACGCAATCATTTTAGGCGAAGATGAAATCAATCGTGGTGTAGTGAGCATTAAATCCTTACGTAATACTCAAGATCAACAACAAACACTAAGCCAAGCACAAACTTGTGAGTATTTAAAACTAGCCTTCAATAAAAGCTAGTGGCTTACTAAAAATCAACCAAACTTTTTTAAAATATAACCATAGAGAAAGCTAGTGGAAATTTACGATACTGAAGAAGAACAACTCGAAGCCCTTAAACGCTGGTGGAAAGAAAATGGACACGCCACAATTCTTGGCTTAGTGATGGGCATAGCTGTGATACTAGCCTGGAATTTTTGGCAAGATCATAAAAAAGAACAAGCGGGACTAGCCTCTGCTTTATATAGTGAATTGCTGCTAGCTACAGACAGCAATAAATTAGATAGCGCAGAAAAACTCGCTGAGCGCCTGCAACAGCAATATCCAAAAACAGAATACGCAGCTTATAGCGGTTTATTATTGGCAAAAGTCAAAGTTCAACAAGGTGATCTTGCAAAAGCTCAAACTATTTTGACTAGCATTGCTAGTGGCTCAAATAAAGAACTGGGTAATATTGCTAATATTAGACTTGTCCGTTTAATGATCGCTAATGGTCAATATGAGCAAGGTTTAAAACTGATTAATAGCATTGACCCTGCCAATTCAGCTAGTTATTCAGGTAACTATGATGAATTAGTCGGTGATTTATATGTTGCACTTGATCGTATTGAGCTAGCTCGCAGTTCTTATCAAAAAGCCCTAGAAAGTGGTTATCGTTCACCCTTGTTGCAACTCAAAATAGATGACTTAACAGCACCTGAAAAAGATGCAACTCCAGCCACTGAAACTCAAAAATAATGCGCTTAATTTCGATTTTATTTATAAGCTTAATCTTATCCGGCTGTTCAGGATTTGATAGTGTTAAAGAAGCCTATTCAGGCATCACCGATTACTTTAAAGGTGGTGAAGATAATTCAGAGCCCCCTTCTGTGCTCATAGAATATCCACCTGAAATAACAATCGAAGAAATTTGGCGTGAATCGGTCGGCGTAGGCTCTGATCAACAGTCGCTTAAACTAATACCCACTATCACTGCCGGTAATATTATAGCCGCCGATAAAGAAGGTTTAGTTGAAGCTCATGATTTAAAAACCGGCCGATTAGTTTGGAAAGCCAAAACTCAACTTAATCTTTCCGCAGGCCCAGGTCTTGGAGCTAGCTCACTATTACTAGGCTCAAGTGATGCAGATGTCGTTGCCTTAAATATAGAAAATGGCGAGCAATTGTGGAAAACCAAAGTCACGAGTGAAGTACTTTCTGTACCCTTAGTTTCTCATGGCATCGTAGTGGTACGAACCACCGATGGCGCAGTGACTGCTCTCAATGAAAAAACGGGCGCTAAACTTTGGCATTATGAACTCACCTCACCCGCTTTAAGTGTTCGCGGCATAGGATCACCTATAATTTATGAAGACAATGTTATCGCAGGTTTTGATACTGGGAAATTAATGTCCTTACGTTTATTAGATGGTAAATATACCTGGGAAACCAGCATTGCTATTCCTAAAGGCCGTACCGAAGTCGAACGCTTAGTTGATATCGATGTAGATCCCCTTGATGTCGCTGGTACCGTTTTTATTACCGGCTATCATGGCGGTGCGGCAGCAGTTTCTGAAATAGATGGCGAGATCTTGTGGCGCAATGAAACATTATCATCCAATACCGGCATCAGTCATGATTTCAGATACCTTTATTTATCTGACGCTAATGATAATATTTTGCAAATTGAGCAGCGCACAGGTTCCGGTCTTTGGAAACAAAAAGAATTACAATACAGAAAACTCACTAAACCTGCTATTTATGACCAATATGTAGTAGTTGGCGACTTTGCTGGCTATGTTCATTGGCTAGCCATTAATGATGGACGTCAACTAGGTCGTTTTAAAGTCACTAAGGAAATTGGCATCGATGTGCCCCCTATCGTAGTAGATAATACTGTATACATTTACGCAAAAGACGGCACTCTCGCCGCTTTAAGAACTCGATCACACTAAAACTATGTTACCTGTAATTGCTCTAGTAGGGCGCCCGAATGTTGGCAAATCAACTTTATTTAACTTCCTAACCCGTAGCAGAGAGGCTTTAGTGGCTGATTTTGCTGGTTTAACTAGAGATCGTCAGTATGGTCGTGTTAAACACGGAGATAGGGCTTGCCTAGTTGTTGATACCGGCGGTATTGCTGATGATGCCGAAGGTATAGAAAGCTTTGCCAGAAAACAAGTACAAGTAGCCTTAGAAGAAGCTGACCTCGTATTATTTTTAGTCGATGCCCGTGAAGGTCTTAGTGCCTCTGATAAAGTCATTGCTGATACGCTAAGAAAACTAGACAAACCAATCTTATTAGTCACTAATAAAGTCGATGGTATTGATGCGACCATTGCTGCTGCTGACTTTTATTCATTGGCTCTAGGTGAACCTATTCAAATTGCAGCGTCACATGGCAGAGGCATACCTGAGTTATTACAACGCGTAGACCAACTTTTACCAGCCGCTGATTTAGAATTGGCCGATGAAGAAAGCAAGGGTATCGCCATTGCTGTCGTTGGTCGCCCTAACGTCGGAAAGTCTACACTCGTTAATCGTTTATTAGGTGAAGAACGCGTCATCGTATACGATGAACCAGGCACCACGCGCGACAGTATTTACATTCCCTTTGAACGCAATGGCAAACAATTTACCCTGATTGATACAGCGGGTATGCGTAGACGTTCCAGAGTTTCTGACGTTATAGAAAAGTTCAGCGTTGTAAAAACGTTACAAGCCATCGAAAAGGCTAACGTCGTTATTTATTTAATTGATGCTCGTGAAGGCATCACCGATCAAGATGCACATTTATTGGGCTTAGTATTAGAAGCTGGACGTGCCTTAATCATCGGCTTGAATAAATGGGATGGCATTAGTACTGAGCAAAAAGATACCATTAAACGGCATCTGGATGTAAAACTGTCTTTTCTTGAATTTGCTGAAAAACATCCTATTTCTGCCTTACATGGCAGTGGAGTCGGCAAGTTGTTTGAGGTCGTTGGTCAGTTATATGCTGCGGCTATGATCGATATGTCAACACCGGTATTAACTCGAATCTTAAAAGAAGCGACTGACGCACATCAGCCACCGATTATTCATACTCGTCGAATTAAATTAAAATATGCCCATCAAGGCGGACGCAATCCACCTGTTGTTATCATTCATGGCGCACAAACCGATGCCTTGCCGACCTCTTATAAACGCTATTTAATGAACTACTTCCGTGACAGACTCAATTTGTCAGGAACACCTATACGTTTAGAGTTTAAGTCACCCGTTAATCCTTTTCATGGTACTAATAAAGCCAAGCTAACTGATTGGGCAGTAGAAAAACGAATACGCCTAGCAAAACGCGCAAAAAGTAAAAAAGACTCTTAAGTATCCTGTAAAGCCATAAGTATCTACACAAGTAATCATCTCAGCAAGTCCTCACTGCAGAAATGAAATTGTTTAGATACCCATGCTTTAAGGGAGAAAATTTGAAGCTGTAGGCCGGAATAAGACCAGACTAGCCTAGCGCGTGGTGGCGTTTCCGGCACAGGATCTGCGGCTATGCCGGAAACGCTTCCCTCGCTTACGCTCGAAAAGCCTTATTCCGGCCTACAACTACTATACAGGTAAAAGTAGCGAAATTCTGACAGTGAGTTAAAGTTTTACTTACCGCATTAACCTTATACCTTAAGGCATTTGCCTTAAGCCTCTTTAACCCTCAACCTAAATCATATCTATGGCCACTATCAGCTTTCAAGGCAAACCTTTAAACACTTCAGGTGAATTACCGGCAGTAGGCAGTAAGGCTCCTGATTTTTCATTAGTTACTAATAAATTAACAGATGTATCGCTAGCAAGCTACGCGGGGCAAAAGAAAGTATTAACCATAGTACCGAGTCTGGATACACCCACATGCGCCGCTTCTACCCGAAAGTTTAACGAAAAAGCATCGCACTTGTACCATACTGTCGTGCTGGTGATTTCAGCCGACTTACCATTTGCACAATCTCGCTTTTGTGAAACAGAGGGCTTAAAAAATGTTATTCCCTTATCAACTTTCCGCTCTACGTTTGCTGAAGATTACGGCGTAAAACTGCTGGATACATTTTTGGCGGGTTTGACTGCTAGAGCCATAGTGATTATCGATGAACATGATACGGTCATTTATAGCCAATTAGTCAGTGAACTTGCAAACGAACCTGATTACGAACAGGCTTTAGAAGCACTGCATAAGCATTAATCATTAATGATGGCTACGCTGTTTGCTAAACAGCGTAACGTACTTAGCCAAACCAAGCCCTAATCTTCTCTTTAATTTCTAGCTTAAACTGCTTAGCCCATCTATAAATGGGTGCATCGACGACTTTATCATGCGCCCATTTCAGCCATTGACTAATGAACTGATAAACTCTACGCAACAAACTAAAACTTAATAGTTGTGGCTTAGTTAAGGCAAAAACTCTAGCCACTAAAAGTGTCGCCAATAACTTAACAAAAACTTCCATCAACAAGCCTTGTAAAATCATACCCCTAGCCAATAAGCTAATGGCAATAATATTTAATGGCGTAACAATCATCAACGGAATACTAAAAGCTATCAAGGCTTGATTGGGGGTTCTTTGGCTTAACCAAAACTCAAAAGACTCCAGTCTTAGCCATTTTATGAAACGATGACCCAAGGCGTTTAAACCATCCCAAAGCCATTCTTCTATAATTAATAGAATAGCCAAACCAGCTAGCAATATTTTTCTCATCATCTGACACTCACAACCATTTCACTATCATAAAGATGAGTATTGTATGCTCAGCTAAGATAAAGCTAAGCAAAAACTTTACTTTTCCATACTTTTAGAATTATTTTAAAGATTTAATGTGTAAGCGCTCAATAAACCGCGTACTTCCCCTACTCATCAAAATGGCTATTTTTAAAATTCCACGGCAACAAGGCTTCAAGCTTTTCTACCGTATCAACG
>CAIZMK010000263.1 GCA_903934035.1 uncultured Methylococcaceae bacterium | reverse complement strand
GATACCATTAACTGCTGAAGCAGCGACTTGAGCTGCATCTCGTATCAACGCTTTTCTTTGCTCTAAATCAACAACGACTTTGCCCTGTGTATATAAAAGCTCTTGATAGTCTTCAGGATGATTAATCGTTAATGTTTGTGGCGCATGAAACCGATGACCCGAAGTTATAGCCCCTGTTTTAAGACCTAATATTTCAGCATCAATAACGGCATTACCATAAAGCAAAACCGCCCAATGCACGGGCCTGACAAATTCCGTATTAAAACTACCCCAGCGCATACGTTTGGCTATCGGAAGATTAGCGATGCTCTGACGAATAATATCAGGAATAAGCTGCTCTGTAGACTGACCAATAACAGACTGAGTAAACGCCAACCATTCACCTTTGTCGGTTTTTAATCGCTCTAACTGATCAAAGCTAGTTCCACAACTTACCGCAAAACCCAATGCTGCTTTACTGGGCGTACCGTCAGCTGCAAAGGCCGCTAGTATGGCTGGACCTCGTTTTTCAACTGTTTTATCAGGTTGTTTAATGGCTAAATCTTCAATAAAAACCGCTAAGCGCCTAGGTGTTGCATAAGCTTTGCTACTGGAAAAAGTCAATTCAGCAGACTGTAAGCCTTGAACAATACCCGCCAATAAAGCATGACTAAGTTTAAGCAAGGTCTTAGGAGGCAGCTCTTCAGAACCTAATTCAAAAAGTAAATGTTTGCTTGTCGCCATCTTATGCTCCTTGCTCTGTTAACATCGGAAAACCTAACGATTCCCGACGTTCATAATAGGCTTCAGCGACCGCTCTTGAGAGAGTTCGAACCCTTAGAATATAGCGCTGGCGTTCGGTAACAGAAATCGCATGTCTCGCATCGAGTAAATTGAAGGTATGCGAGGCCTTCAAGACCATTTCGTAGGCAGGCAAGGGTAAATTAATGGCGATAAGCTTCTGACATTCTTGCTCATAAGTCTCAAAACATTTAAACAGAAATTCAACATTAGCATGTTCAAAATTGTAAGCCGACATTTCCACTTCATTTTGATGGAATACATCACCATAAGTAACAACCCCAAATGGGCCATTGGTCCACACTAAATCATATACGCTATTAACACCTTGTAAATACATGGCAATGCGCTCTAAGCCGTAAGTAATTTCACCTGTAATAGGTCTGCACTCCAAGCCACCTACTTGTTGAAAATAAGTAAACTGAGTAACTTCCATGCCATTTAACCAGACTTCCCAGCCTAAGCCCCAAGCGCCCAAGGTTGGCGACTCCCAGTTATCCTCAACAAAACGAATATCATGCTCAAGCAAATCTAAGCCTAAATGCCTTAATGAACCTAAATACAGCTCTTGAATTGCATCTGGAGAAGGCTTTAAAACCACTTGAAACTGATAATAATGCTGCAAGCGGTTAGGGTTTTCACCAAAACGACCATCGGTAGGGCGACGCGAAGGCTGAACATAGGCCGCATTCCAAGGCTCAGGGCCGATAGCTCGTAAAAAAGTAGCTGGATGAAAAGTTCCTGCTCCGACTTCTTGATCTAAAGGTTGTAATAAAATACAGCCCTGATTCGACCAATATTCTTGTAAGGCTAGAATCAGTCCCTGAAAAGTTGATAACTTGTTATTGATCACGGCGTCTATAGATTAGGCAATAAAAAAAGTTTGATTATAGCTTAAAAATAGTTTTTTAACAGAGTTTGGAATGCTCAACTAGGGCATTTAAAATAAGCGGGTATAATGCTCAAATTTTTTAAGACTACGAGTGTCATGAGTAAACAACGAAAAGCAATCGCCTTGATTTCTGGTGGATTAGATTCAATGCTGGCGGCAAAAACCATCATGGAACAAGGTGTTCATGTAGAAGGTATCAATTTTTTTACAGGCTTTTGTGTGGAAGGCCACACCCACGCTATTCGTGAAAAAGACAAAGCTAAGCCTAAACGTAACAATTCCCTATGGGTCGCTGAACAGTTAGGCATGAAGCTGCATATTGTTGATGTCATCGAAGAATATAAAAACGTGCTAATTAATCCCAAGCATGGTTATGGCGCTCACATGAATCCCTGCTTAGATTGCAAGATTTTCATGGTTAATAAAGCTAAACAATGGATAGTCGAAAATGACTTTGATTTTATTATTACCGGTGAAGTCATTGGCCAACGCCCCATGTCGCAACGTAAAGCCACCATGCCTATTATCGCCAAACAATCTGGCGCTGATGATTTATTATTACGCCCCTTATGCGCCAAGAATCTACCTGCAACATTACCAGAACGTGAAGGCTGGGTAGATAGAGAGAAATTACATGACATTACTGGACGCTCACGCAAACCACAAATAGCCATGGCAGAACAGTTTGGCTTTGACGAATACTCTCAACCAGCGGGTGGTTGCTGCTTTTTAACAGATAAGAGCTATTCTGCCAAACTGGTCGATTTATGGAAGTCTCAAGGCCATAAAGAATATCAACTTGATGACGTTATGCTCTTAAAAGTCGGTCGCCATATACGCCCACAGCCCAATTTCAAATTGATTGTTGCCCGTGAAGAAGGTGAAGGCCGCTTTTTGCAAGGCTATAAAAATGAATTCATTAGCATGATCTGCGTCAGTCATCGTGGCCCTCAGGTGTTGATAGATGGCACACCCTCAGCAGAAGATTTATATTTAGCGGCGCAAATCACCGCTAGATTTGGTCAGGGTCGAGATGCTGAGCTAGTGGATATTGAGGTCACCCTGCTAGATGGTTCTGAACGCACTCTACAAGTTAAACCCATTAGAGACGAGGACATGCCCAAAGAATGGCATGTTTAATA
Source organism: uncultured Methylococcaceae bacterium (assembly GCA_903934035.1). Classification (GTDB taxonomy): domain Bacteria; phylum Pseudomonadota; class Gammaproteobacteria; order Methylococcales; family Methylomonadaceae; genus Methylobacter_C. The sequence continues at coordinate 149 of CAIZMK010000263.1, read as the reverse complement.
AGGCCAGCAATAGCCTCAGTAGCATAGGTATCTACACAAATAATTGTTAGCATTCCCACGCGCGAACGATAACATTATGGTGGAGATCGTAGGGGCGTATTGCATACGCCCTTATAAAATAAGCTCTATAACATTGGACTTTCAATGTT
>CAIZMK010000262.1 GCA_903934035.1 uncultured Methylococcaceae bacterium | reverse complement strand
GTAGGGGCGTATTGCATACGCCTTTATAAAATAAGCACTATAAAATGGGACTTTAAATTAATGGGCGTATGCAATACGCCCCTACGGTGTTTTTTATCGTTTCCTCGCCGATAATTAAGTTAGGGAATGACCAAACAACAACTAGAAAAAACCTAATGGATTAATATCATAGCTAATGAGCAAGTTTTTAGTTTGCTGATAATGATCCAGCATCATTTTATGATTTTCACGTCCTACACCTGATTTCTTATAACCGCCAAAGGCCGCATGAGCCGGATAATGATGATAACAATTTGTCCACACCCTACCAGCTTGTAAACCACGACCCATGCGATAAGCAAGATTCATATCACGCGTCCAAACACCCGCTCCTAAGCCAAACTGGGTATCATTGGCAATCGCCAAAGCTTCAGCTTCATCTTTAAAAGTAGTGACTGAAATGAAAGGACCAAAAATTTCTTCCTGAAAGATACGCATTTTATTGCCACCTTTCATAATGGTCGGTTCAATATAGTAGCCCTCAGAGAAATCAGCACCTAAAGCGGCTACTTTTCCACCTATCAAAACTTCAGCCCCTTCGTCTTGACCAATTTGAACATAGCCTAAGATTTTATCAAACTGCTGTTTAGAGGCTTGTGCACCAACCATAGTGTCTGTATCTAAGGGATTACCGCGTGTAATTTGCTTAGCTCTAGCAATCACTTTAGCGATAAATTCATCATAGATGGATTCTTGAACTAATAATCGTGAGGGACAAGTACAAACTTCACCTTGATTAAAAAAGGCCAGCACAGCGCCCTCTACACATTTATTGACAAAGGAGTCCTCTTGTTCCAACACATCCTCAAAATAAATATTAGGCGATTTACCACCTAATTCAACTGTTGAAGGAATGATGTTTTCTGCCGCGCATTTTAAAATATGTGCACCGACAGGTGTTGAACCAGTAAAGGCTATTTTTGCAATGCGAGTACTAGTTGCTAAGGCCTGTCCGGCTTCTGCACCATAACCATTGACTATATTTATGACCCCAGCAGGTACTAAATCACCTATCAACTCCATCAGCACTAAAATTGAGGCAGGCGTTTGTTCTGCTGGCTTCATCACTACACAATTACCCGCCGCTAATGCAGGCGCTAATTTCCAACAAGCCATTAATAAAGGAAAATTCCATGGAATAATTTGTCCAACCACACCCAGAGGCTCATGAAAGTGATATGCCACGGTGTTCTCGTCTATTTCACCAATCGAACCTTCTTGTGCGCGAATACAGCCTGCAAAATAACGAAAGTGATCAACAGCCAAAGGAATATCTGCTGCCAAGGTCTCACGAATCGGCTTACCATTATCCCAAGTTTCAGCAACGGCTAAAATTTCAAGATTAGCTTCTAAGCGATCAGCTATTTTCAATAAAAGATTAGATCGGTTTGTAACTGAGGTTTTGCCCCATGCTTCTTTTGCAGCATGAGCCGCATCTAAAGCTAGCTCTATATCTTCAGCCGAAGATCGAGGAATACTACAATATACTTTGCCATTAACAGGACTCAAATTATCAAAGTACTCGCCTTTAACGGGATCTAGCCATTGACCACCAATATAATTGCCATAACGTGATTTAAATTGGACTTTACTACCTAGCTGATTTGGATCGATATAGAGCACTGCTTTCTCCTGATTAACCACTGAAGTTTCATTTACTATCAAAGTGCTTTGAATAATAACTCAAAAATCAAAATATATTTAATCTGCTTTTATCGTTTACTCGCTATGCGTTTTATACACATAGTTAATTATTATGTAAGTCGAGTTAGCGATAGCGCAACTTCAATAGTTTAATTTTGAGCCGAAATAAATTTAGTGCATGTATTAATTACTGCAAAGCGATCAATGCGTATGCCGGAAACGCTTTACTCGCTCACGCTCGAAAAGACTTATTCCGGCCTACAACACCACCCCGCTGATAAGTAAGTTGGCTGTTTAATTATCTAATCTCAAAACCAGTAAAAACCTCATCAACTACTAAAGAGGTTACTAACACTTGATCAACGCGTGCGGTAATTGGACCTTTGTGACACCATAAGATAAATTTTTCTAAGATAGCTTCTTCAGCTTCAGCAACAATTTCTACCTGACCATCGGCTAGGTTTCGTGCATATCCGTTAATACCTAATTGCAGTGCTTTTTTTCTAGTAAAGGCACGAAAATAAACACCTTGCACACGACCCGACACTAATATCTGAACTTTATTCAGCATTTTGTATACTCCAGCAATAATGAATACGCTGATTTCTTGCAAAATCTTCAGGTATAGTCTGTTTAGTTATATCGACTATCTTCAAATCAATCAGCGCTTCTAAATCAATTTTAAAACGCCTGAAGTTGGTTGAGAAATATAAAATACCCTTAGGAGCTAATAAGGCGGCTGCGTTAGTAATTAGCGAGACATGATCGTTTTGTATATCGAATACATCAGTCATACGCTTAGAATTAGAAAAAGTAGGCGGATCAAGAAATATTAAATCATACTGCGGCTTATTTTCTTGCTTAGCAGTGATGGCTAACCATTCCAAACAATCAGCTTGTATGTATTCATGCTCACCACTATTTTTATTCAAGGCCATATTATTTTTAGCCCATGTGATATAGGTATTCGACATATCAACCGTAGTGGTAGCCTTTGCACCACCCATTGCTGCGTGAACGGTAGCACTACCGGTATAAGCAAATAAATTTAAGAAGCGCTTATCTTTAGCCTGTTTTTGAATAAGCATACGAATGGGGCGATGATCTAAAAACAACCCCGTATCGAGATAATCTTCAAAGTTAACCAGCAACTTGCAACCACCTTCTTCAATCGTATGAAATTGCCCTACTTCTGCCTGTTTTTCATACTGATCGGTGCTGCGTTGTTTTTTACGTATTTTAAGAAAGACCTGTTCACGCGTCACGTTTAACACTTTAGGAACTTCTGCTAATAAAGCCGCTAAGCGTTGATCAGCTTTATGTTGATCGATACTTTTAGGTGGTTCGTATTCTTGAATATTAACCCAGGTCTGCTCGCCTTGATAAATATCGATAGCCACGGCATATTCAGGTAAATCAGCATCATAAACGCGATAACAGCTAATGTTATGCTGTTTAGCCCAACGAGCATACTTTTTAAAATTCTTCGCTAAGCGATTAGCGAACATATCCGCGCCTACCGTCTCGAGCTGTTCAGTGCTAACAACTTCCAGCGCTTGAGTGACTCTATCTTCCTGCGTTTTTGCTTTGGGAATAAAGAAACTACTTTCTTCAATATTTAAGCGCAGTAATTTACATTCCAAAGCGCCATTAAACAAGGTAATGGGTTTTTGTGAACGTATCCCTAATCGAAAGCCTAATTCTGGGTTACTAATAATCATAGCGGCTTTCCAGCCAACAAAGTGAGCTTTTAGAGACTCGCCAAATCTTTTATAAAGATCTGAGGTTTCTTGTTCAGTGCCTAAGCGCTCACCATAAGGCGGATTACAGATTAATAAGCCGGGCTTCCAACTACTTGCAGGACTTGCATCTTCAATATCACGACGTTCGACATGAACTTTATGTTGTAAACCCGCATTAGCTATATGTGCTAATGCAGTATGAACAGTCTGACGATTTTGATCAAAGCCAGCTATGATAGGCAAAGTTTCAATACCCAGCTTTTTACGCTGTTGCGCTTCGATACGTAACTTATTCCAGCATTGCGCATCATGCTTTTTCCAGCCTATAAAGCCGAAATAATCGCGCAACAAACCCGGCGCATAATCAGCGGCAATCATCGCAGCTTCTAATAACAAGGTACCTGAACCGCACATAGGATCTATCAAAGTTCCCTGTTGCTTGGCAATCTGTGGCCAACCACAACGAAGTAACATGGCAGCCGCTAAGTTTTCTTTCATGGGGGCTTTAATATTAACATCCCGATAACCACGGCGATGTAAGCTTTCCCCGGAAAGATCTAAACTGAGTTGAGCTAGTTCGCCTTGCAAATACACATTGATTCTAATACTCGGTTGAGCTGTGTCGATACTGGGACGTTGTTGAAATCTTTCTCGCATTTGATCAACGATGGCATCTTTAACTTTTAAGGCACCAAAATGGGTATTATTAATGGCTTCTGAATTTTTGGCACTAAAACTGACCGCAAAGCTATCACCTGGATTGATATGTTCAAACCAGTCTATCGCTTGTATACCTTTATATAGATCTTCTTGGCTTTTAACTTCAAAAGAACTTAATACCAATAGAATACGATTCGCAGTTCTTGACCACAAACAAACTCGGTAGGCGGTTTCTAAATCACCCTCAAAAGCAACCCCAGCCATGGTCGCCTTGATTTCAGTAATACCTAGCGATTGTAATTCTTCGGCGAGCAAAGTTTCCATCGCCTTAGGCGTAGTAGCGAACAGTTTAAAGATAGGCATATTAGAAAAGGCAAAAGGTTAAAGGCTCAAGGCGAAAAAATGATCTGAGCGATAAGAAAGAATGGAAAGATGTACTTTATATATTTATTGAACAAGATCTAAAAAAATAAAACGGCCGGATTAGCTAACCTAAACCGACCGTTTTGTCTTTAGCCTTTAGCCTGAACGATTATTTAATATTAAGTAGTTCTACATCAAATATTAAAGTCGCGTTAGGAGAAATTGGGCCTGCGCCTTGAGAACCATAAGCCAAATCAGAAGGTATATAAAAACGGTATTTTGCACCTACGGTCATCAATTGTAAGCCTTCAGTCCATCCTGCTATCACTCTGTTTAATGGAAATGAAGTGGGTTCACCGCGACTGTATGAGCTATCAAACTCCTTACCATCTAGCGTTGAACCTTTATAATGTACTGTTACATTTGAGGTTGATGATGGATTTACAGTGCCTGTTCCAGGTATCAATATTTCATATTGCAAACCGCTTGCAGTCGTTACGATATTTGCTTTTTTAGCATTCTCTATTAAGAATGCAGAACCTTCAGCTTTATTTTCTGCGGGGGAAGTCGCATTAGCCATTGAAAACATAGTAATCCCTATAATGATAGCGGTGATAATTGAAATAACTTGAATTCTTGTCAAGGTGTCACCTTTTGTTAATATAAAAAGAGCGCTTATTTTAGCAAAAATTAACCATAAGTTATCAATTGATTTTACAACCTTCTAATTGACTTTTAAAAAGTCTTGCACGATTTGCGACTTTTTCAGCTGTACGCGTTAAGCCTGTTTTATTTAAATAAGTCTTCCGCTTATAACCTTTATTACCTTCGTGATAAGCCAAATATAAATTTTTAGCATCTTCTTTAGCTATGCCCAATTGATTATGACTAACTGCACAATACCAACCGATAAAGTCACTGGCATCGCCAAAATCATCACGATCAGCCGTCCAACTACCTGTCCTATCAAGATAGTCTTGCCAAGTGGCATCCAATGCTTGTGCATATCCATAAGCACTCGTTGGTCTAAACCAAGGAATAAATCCTAATAACCAAACTCTAGGCGGCTTTGCATCGGCCACAAAATGTGACTCTTGATGCATAATAGCCATTTGTACTGGTATAGGCACGCCCCATTTTAGGTATGAGTGTTTAGTTTCTTCATACCAATCGTCTTTTTCTTTAAAGGTCGCACACAAATTTTCGCTATTCCTTGGCGGCATAGCGGTACATGCACTCAACAGACCTAATAAAAATACTATCAATATTCTTTTCATAAGACCCAAGAAATAAATGAGGTCGTCACAATACTCACTAGTTTGACCATAAATTGCGGCACATAGGTAATTAATATATTATTACATCTGAAATTATAGCTGGCTATAGTGTTATAACATCACAAAACCAATCGATGTTATAACACTATTCGAAACGGTTTAAATGCACCCTACTCTCTTTATTCAAGCTAATTCAAACATGAGCATAGTCTCTCAATCTCCACCCGACAAACACCCTACGCTTTATATCGCTATTGCTTTAATAGCAGGTATTTTAGTGGGTGAACTACTTAATTTGACTCTTTATACTACTGGCTTAGCCCATCCAAACCCAGCCCTCAATCAAATACTTTCGCTATTTTCAGCATTAACGGATATTTTCTTGCGGTTAATAAAAATGATTATTGCACCATTGGTTTTTTCAACGCTAGTGGTTGGTATGGCTAAAATGGGCAATATTCAAACGGTAGGCCGTATTGGCATCAAAGCTATGCTTTGGTTTTTCTCTGCCTCATTTTTTAGCTTATTGCTAGGTATGCTGTTGGTAAATATATTTGAACCGGGTCATGCCTTAAAACTTACTTTACCTGTAATCGGTGCGAGCACAGGCATACCAAATGCTCAAGCTACATTAGCTAACTTTGTAGCCCATCTATTTCCTAAAAGTATCGTTGAAGCGATGGCCACTAATGACATTTTACAAATCGTAGTATTTTCAATGTTCTTTGGCTTATCGTGTGCTGCCATCGGTGACTTAGCTAAACCCGTGGTTATGATGTTAGATTCATTAACCCACATTATGCTAAAAATGACTGCATACATTATGCACTATGCACCGGTTGCGATATTTGCGGCAATGGCATCAATAGTTGCTACTCAGGGTATCGGTATTCTTGTGGTTTACGGCAATTTTATAGGCGAATTTTATTTAGGACTGCTATTACTTTGTACAGCACTCACTAGCGTAGGTTTTATATTTTTAAGAATCCGAATATTCTCTTTACTACGACACATACGTGAACCTATGCTACTGGCTTTTGGTACTGCCAGCAGCGAAAGCGCTTACCCTAAATTATTACAACAATTAGAACGTTTTGGCTGTGACGAAAAAGTCTGCGGCTTAGTTTTGCCTTTGGGTTATTCTTTCAACCTAGATGGCAGCATGATGTATATGACCTTCGCGGTTTTATTTATTGCACAGGCTTATGGAATCGATATGGCCTTAAGTGATCAACTAGTTATGCTTTTGGTTTTATTATTTACCAGTAAAGGCGTAGCGGGTGTACCTAGAGCATCATTGATAGTCATCGCAGCAACCTTGTCTCAGTTCAAAATTCCTGAAGCAGGTTTATTACTCTTACTAGGCATAGACCAAATTTTAGATATGGGCCGGAGCGCAACTAATGTATTTGGCAATAGTATTGCTGCGAGCTTAATAAGCAAATGGGAAAAAGCTTTACGTTAAACTATACACAATCGCCATATTCTAAAATTAATAAACGGCAATCAAATAAGGTTTGAGGCATCTGAGTACTAATATAAAATCGTAAAATAAATTCTAGCAATAAATATAAAGTCAAAGTCCGAGCAGCAACACTAAATAGTTTGTAACGGGTGTTTTGCGAACATAACCACACTGAACGTATCCACCATACGATGGGTAGCACTAACATACCATGTACCGTTTTCCAACTTGCAATCGTATAAGTTTCTGTCATCGCGCGATAATCAATGTAATAAAGTACAACATTAACTAATACAAAAAAAGGCCAAAAAGCTCGCCATAATGAGCTTTTACCTAACCAAGCTGAATAAAGTTTTTGATACCAACCATTAGCTGAAGAATCTCGCCAAGAGCTTTTAACTGAAGGCGTATAACAATAAACCAGCAAAAAAAGGGTAGTTAAAAATATACTCGCTTCAAGCTGTGAAAATAATTGGCTATAAGTAAAAATAATCGGTAAGGTTTTAATAAACATAGCTTTTAAATCCCTAATCTAACACTAAAATCTGTTTTTGCTACTTTGCTAAGCTAATCATCAAAAACAGCCAGCACTTATATTAAATGATGTCATCAAACACGTACAAGATTTTTATATATACAGCATTGCCTTGCGAAGCTAAACCTTTGATTGAGCATTACAAACTCAAAAAGGATTTAACAGTTCACGCCTTCGCTGTTTATTTAAATAATGATATCTGTCTAGTAGTCAGTGGCTTAGGTAAAAGTGCAATGGCTGCCGCAGTGGCTTATTCACAAGCACGCTATATTGCAATTGAACATGCGGTCTTAGTTAATATCGGCACAGCTGGACATCGCCAGTATCTCTTAGGAGAGCTATTTTTAATAGACAAGATAACAGATAGTGATAGCAAAAAAAGTTACTATCCTGCTTTAATTACTACAGCACCTTGTCGTCGCGCGAGTCTTCAAACCGTATCTAAACCCCAAACCGAATATCATGCATCGGAACTGTGTGACATGGAAGCTTCGGCCTTTTATGAAACCGCAGTCCGTTTTACTACTAACGAACTTATTTTATGTTTGAAAGTGATTTCTGATAACCAAGATTCATCGATAGATGCGATAAATGCTAAACAAGTTACTGCACTAATTGCGACACAATTATCAATTATTGCAGCATTACTCATTAAGGTTAGCGAAATTGCAGCTTTAATTAATGCACCTGAACCACAACTATTTTATCAATTGCTGGAGCATTATCATTTTACAGCGCAGCAACGCCAACAATTAAAGAGCCAATTATCTCGCTGGGATATTTTAACTGATCATCAATCTTTATTATTGGAGGATACTAATTTAGTAAGTGGTAAAGATGTTTTACTTTGGTTAGATTCACGCCTTAATATGATCAAATTTTATTTATAACAAACAAAACCTACAATTAATCAACTTTCATAGCTTTTTGTAAAAAAATAACTGTTACAATTTACTCAGAGAATAATAAAACACTTGAAAGACTTAAATTTATTATAGATTAAAACTTAAACTATTATAAAATCATTCAATTTACATCTTTATGTTTTCCAATTTTTAATAAAACCACTCACCATTAAAGTATTTCCATTAGCTACATTCAACTATACAAATAATAATATGCTAAAAATAATCCTCCCAGCATTTGTTTTCGCATTCTTAATTTCAGGATGTTCTTTAGTTAAAACTGAATATAAATACTTTGAAGGCTCTCAGTCTGGCATAGTACAAGGAAAAGGCGGATCAAAGGTCGTTATTGATAATATGGATATTTGGGATGACGGCGAACCACCTCGTAAATTTAAGCTAGTAGGTTTTATTGACGATATCCGTGACACAGGCTTATTACAAATTACAAGTCGTAGCAATATAGTTAAAAAAGCCAGAGAAGCTGGTGGTGATGCACTTATAAAACTGCATACTCAATCTCAGCTTGAAAGCTTATACTCAGCAGGTGGCGCCTCAGCTTATGCTTATGGCGTTCATGTACGTACTACTAGTTATGAAAGCTCTGACAATCTCACTACTAAATATGCTGTGATTAACTATTTAGTAGCCCCTAAGCAGCAAGAAACTGGAGCTCGATCTACTGAAACGCCTACTGATGCTGATCAGAAAGAACAGAAAAAAGGTTTCTTTGATAAGTTGTTTGGAAATTAAGATTAGCAACTGGTCAGGCACAAATGATGTGCCTGACCTTTCATTAGAAACTACATCGTAAATAGCATAATAGCGATTAAAGCTGCAACGATGCCTATCCACTGCCTTAAGTAAATCCGTTCTTTCAAAATAATCCAAGCAAGCATAACCGTTGCGCCGGGATAAAGTGAACCCAAAGCAGAAGAAATATCAAAACGACCTGTCTTAAGTGCTTGCAGATAGAAAAAATTACCCCCCACATTAAAAAACACGTGAGCCAAAACTATTCCTAGCGATTTTCGTTGAATGGAAAATGTTTCACGTCGTATCTTTACAAAAAAGAACGTCGTCAAAGTGCCTATCGTATAAGATGAAATCATGAGTGATATAACAGAGTGACTTCCATTTATAGCGTAATGCATCGCTATAAAACTGCCACCGAAACCAATGCCTGCTAATACGGGAAGGCCTAAATTAGATAAACTTTCAAGATAAAAAGGTTTCTGGCTATCTCCTAATGAAATCAAAACCACAGCTAGCAAGGCAAAGCCAAAACCAACAAAATGTAACGATGCTGGCATACCCTGTGTCAATATGCCCACCATGATAGGAAGCACTGCTGCGAATAAAGCAGAGACAGGAGCTGCAACACTCATCCGACCAAAAGTCATACTGTAAAATAAAACCAATAAACTACCAGCTCCCAGCAAGCCCGCTAAGCCCGCACACATGATTGATTTTGGTTCTGGGAACAGTTCAGGATACAGTGCTACAGCAATAAACAGCGCTAGCAAACCTACTATATATCCGTAAAAAACCACCAAATACAGACTCAATCTACGGGAAGCAAGACCGCCAGCAAAATCAGCTACCCCCCATGACAGCGCAGATGCGATGCCATATAAAATGGAAAACATTTTTCTTATCCTAAATGATTTATTTCGTTTGGTTATTCAAATAAGTACGCCTAGCATCACAAGCTAATCCAAAGCCAACACTAGATAAACGATTAGCATCCGCTATTTCAGCTTGAGGAAATAATTGCCGAGTTAAGTTTTGAATGATAGGCATCGCAGTACCACCACCCGTTAAGATCACCAAGCTAATATCATCTGCAAGGATACCCGCCTGCAAAACACAGGCATTGATAGTATCTATAATACTGACTAAATTTGCATAGAGACTGTCTTCAAACTGACTACGACTACATTCAGATTGTAAACCTGCTTCAATAAAAGACAAATCCGCTATGGTTTGTTCACTAGCACTCAAGTTAATTTTACTGTCCTCAACACTGGCCATTAAGCTATGACCTAATTCCTCTTCCACAATATACTGCAAGCGCTGAGTTAAGGTTTTATTTGTAGATTGACTAATTAACGCAGCTAAATCACGCTTATATTTTCGGGTATACATACACTGAATTTTACTAAGCTCAGATAAATCAAAAAAAGCTGTTGAAGGAAAAGTTAAGCCTTTAGTTCCCCATAAAGAACCCATGCCCAATAAAGGCATAAAACAGGCCAGACTTAAGGCACGATCAAAATCATTACCGCCCACTCTGAGACCCGCATTCGCCAAAATATCATCTTGGCGATCTATCTTATTTATGGAGCTTCCAGATAAACGCATAATGGTAAAGTCTGAGGTACCCCCACCAATATCCATAACCACAGCCAAACGCTCCTTATCGTCCATCGCTAATTCATGAGCAAATGCGGCTGCTATGGGCTCATATTGAAAACGAATATCTTGAAAACCTGCGGCTGAAAAAATACTTTTGAGCTGACTTTCAGCGGCTTGATTAGCTTTTTCATTGCCATCAACAAAATGCACAGGCCTACCTGCCACCACTGAATGTATTTCTTTATCAGCCATCAATTCAGCTTTGTTTTTTACATGCTTAACAAAAGGCCCAATAATTGTTTCAAATTGAGTTTGTTTACCGCTGATAATTGTTCCTTCATTCATAAGCGAGGTTCCTAGCACGCGCTTAAAACTTCTCATAAAGCGCCCCTCTTCCCTGCTTATATAAGCATTAACGGCTTGACGACCGAATAAAGGATTAGAGTTTTCTGACTGGAAAAAAATAGTCGAAGGAATAGTCTCATGATGGCCTTCTAAAGGTACCATTGTGATAGATCCATCAACACTGTTAGCAATGGCTATCGTGGTATTTGAAGTACCAAAATCAATGCCGCAGGTAATGTCGTATAAGTACTTTTTAATGTTTATGTTCATAGAGTTGGCAAACAAATACCACATTGCACAATTAATGGAGATTTGTTAAATAGTGATGTAGTGATCGCGTCAATCACTGTTGAGTATGTTATGGTGAGGGATAAAAACGCCATGAAAGATGATTATACTTTATCTTTTTAACTTTAGCTTACGTAAACGTCTTACTGATTAAAGTGATACGTTTAATATAGCATCGATGCAAGTCGTGCGACTTTCGTAATTAAGGCTTCATGTCTATACTATAAGTTCGTTAATCCCTAAATTATTAGATTATGGCCCCTATAAAAATATATTTGAACGTCCCTTTTTCTCAAAAAGATGAAGCTAAGGCACTCGGTGCAAGATGGGATGCAGCACAAAAGAGATGGTATGTTTTAGAGGATAAAGACC
>CAIZMK010000261.1 GCA_903934035.1 uncultured Methylococcaceae bacterium | reverse complement strand
AGACAAGTCTCGCCAAGTACTCCCTATATTTCATATTGGGCCACTTGTATCAACATCATTGCATTGGGTGATTTATACAACCGCAAATTCAACTTTTAAAACAACATAAATATCGTTATTAAAAACGTAACGCCCGTAACCATAGGAATAAAAATTAATTTGGGTATTAAGTTGTTTTTATAATGCAGCCAAGGTAGTTCATAGCGACATGATAGCAATACACTATTTATACATATTAATGAAATTACAAAATAACATACAAAATAATAGGTTTCGAAATAGGTCACTCCCGTTGAAGATAAGCTGGTACGAAGGGTGCTATGCCATAAGGCTACTGAAAATAACAACCCCGCATTAATACCTAATACCGATAATAGATCATCTAAACTACTAAAGAGCACTACAAATAATATCAAATAGATAAGAAAGATAGGGATCACTGTAGAAAAAACAGAATCTAAGAAAGCACGTTTAATGGCTATATTAAATAATAATTCTTGAGAAACTTGTTGACTTACATCAGTAACACCAAAATTGCTATTAAGACTCACAGCCTCTGAGCTAAAGAATGTTCCAAACACTTCCCAACTAGGTAAAACCAAGCCGCTAATATCAATACCCATTAAAGACTTTTCATTAATATTGGTATAACTAGAAAAATCAGGTACCAATACCACATTACCCACCTGATTATCAGGTCGTAAACGTAACCAAATTGTATTTTTATCTAAAGGAAAATTTGAATAATCAAAAGGCTCTCGTAATTCAGCTTTAAAATACCAACCTACAGTCACCACATGATCTTTTGCCACCCTATAACTGCTTTTATCACAGGTTAAACTGTTGTTTTCGTTATCTGCGAAGGCATCTGCTAACAATACATCTTTATTTTCAGGCAGCATCTCTGATGTCAGAGCACAAAAATCATCAGGCACTGTATTAGGCTTTAATGAAGTGGGTATGTTGTATTTCTGCCAAACATAACCTGCAACCACTATATTATTGGAACCTAAAAATTCCGTTGATTTAATAAACACTCCCGTGGGAATATAAATCGGTGGCTGTTTATGTAATACCGAAAAAAACTCCGCTTGAGTGTTCTTATAAGCATTAACTTCTTCGTCTGAATTTAATTTTATGGTATTTGACGTTAATTCCAATTCCTTAATATCGGCAATTTTCCATAAATAAGCCGTACCTACTGTAAAATTAATACCTAAGAAAATACAAAACAACCAAAATCTTTTTGTCTTATTTTTTGAGCTAATAAGAAAAATATAGGCGCAAGTAACAATAAATATGATGGTAGAAATTGTTAAATATAACTTAGTTGCTAAAGTTTTTTGCTCAACACCTAGTTCATTTTGTTGGAAAAAGACATGATAACTCCAATTAGCGGCGGGGATAGTCTTAGTAATCACCCAAGCTTCTTCATTTGTTCCTGGTAGCTCAAAAGACTGAATAGTTTTAGTAGCCTTATCTTTAATATCTACTTTATTTAAAAAATCAAAGGCTTCATTAAAAAAGCTATGATTATTACTAATATCCAGTTGAGGTAATAATTCATTAGGATGATAAACTAATTTACCCTCATCAGAGGCGATAACAGCAAAACCTACTTTTCGATAGCTCTGATGCGACATAATTTCTTTTAATTCATCGGTAGAAAAACCAATAGAAATCACACCAGCAACCTGCTCTTTAGTGCTCGAAGTATAAAAAGGCACGGTGTAAGCTATTAAAAAGTGATTAGATACATCTCCATATTTTGGCTGTTGCCAATAGGCTTTGCGCTCTTCGACCGCTTTAGTAAACCAAATAGTTTTTAACGTACCATCTTTTTTACTATAGTCATAATCTCTATTAATCGAGGTTATTTCACCTGTTTCTTTATCTGCGATATATATCCAATTGGCCAGTTGCTCGGGTTTACTCTTATCATAAGCACCACGCAAAAAAGAAACACCAAGATTATAAAATTTAGACGGATGCGTAACATGAATATCATGATTAGAGATCATGATATTTTTAGTATAGTCCTCAAGATCTGAGTACTGAATTTTTCCACTAGTGATTGCATCAGCAAACTCTTGACCGGTATTCATAACATATAATAAGCGCTTATTAATATCTTCTACAGAAAGCTCCGTTTCTTTATCAATAGCAAGCTGCGTTTCTTCAATGGCCGCTTTATTAGTTTCCCAACTTTTATAATTAGCATCTACTACGCAAAATAAACTGATACTAATAATGATAATCTCGACTAATAATTTAAGGTTTATATTTTTCATAAATACTAATTTAATGTTAATTTGAAGTAATTTTTAAAAATTAAGATTTAAGCCAAGACTATAATAACAAAATAAAGGCGATTTTTGCATGGATATAATACCAGAATCAGAATCAGTATTTTGTATAGGAGCTGGCGTTGAAACGCCCCAACCTATATATGGAGTAACAGGACCAAACTTATAACCCACATCCATATTTAAACCGCCTACATTAGAATAACTACTAATATAAGTAGCATTTGCAACCCACTTATCTTGCACATAGCCTAAACCCGTTGTAAGCCCTATGGAATCAACGCTTTGATTTTGTGCAGTAACTATACCTGTCATAGCACTATTTGCGTAATAAGGGCCTATGGACCAAGTAACGCCCCATTTTGGAAGCATAAAAACAGTAGAGACATAATTAAATGATTGAATAGTCACGCCTGTTAAAACAGTACCATTCATAGTACCAGCAGATAAAGCAAAATACTCATATATTGGATAGGTATAAGCTACATTTAGGTAGGTCGCTGCACTTGCATTTGAGCCACTAAGCAATAGATTTTGAACAGATAATTGAACATTCCAATTTCCGATGTCTGCAGTAAATGATGGAGTATAGAAATCACCAAAATCATAAGCATTGCGTTCCAAACTTAACTGATAATTGTCTTCTTTTTCAATATTGGATATTTTTTCATCTTCAACATCTTCAACAACTTCAACATCCGGAGTGACATCAGCCATTTTAACTGGCTTATGTCCATGTCCCTTAGCTAGAGATAACATGGGTACAATTAGTAAGATAAAGCATAAAGTTTTTTTCATTTAATCCCGCTTATATAACCCTTTCATTTTAATTTAAAATCAATATCTAGGCTTTTTTTCATTAAAAAGCTTTCTAAACAGACGCTGAGTTAAGCTCTCCTTGTCGTTTTCTTGGTATCTTTCTATTTTAATAGGGTTGTCTATGGTTTTTATATTTGGATATATCTGTCGCATTTGTCCAGATGACGAATTCTGTTGATCTATAATTCTATATAATTTATCTTTTTCCTGCTTTAAATCTTCATTAGATTTTCGAAGGAGATCATTTATTTGATATAAACGCTCCTTATCTCGTTTTAAATGTAGCGTTAAATTATGCAAAAACTCATTTTCTCGACGACAATCCTCGGAGGTTTTAAGTGCCCCATATAATTTAATGAGCTCTGAGGTATTAACTTTATCATTACTCACAGAGAGCTTGCCCTCTTGAATATGTTGATAAATAGTCGGTATCGACTTCCCTGTCAACTCTGCAGCTTTAGATATTGAAATGAGCGTCATTACTGATATTCTCACGAAATAACATATTTAACAAAAAGCATTCTCCTAATTTAACCTAGCCTTTAACATTGCAACAACATTATTGACAAATAAGGGCAACAGGTGGAACACCTATTTCATAAGCACTATTACCCACAATAGCTGCGAGTGATTGATCGATCCATACTGTTGCTAAATCTGCAATGCCTTCAGATCCAGCTTGATCTACTTTTTTCAATGCAATACCCATGCCTGTACCAAAAAACTTAAAACCTAATCTGAAGGCATCAGAATCATCATTTGTCGTGTCTTGGATTCTATAACGCATACGAATAGCTTGCAGTGTTCGCGCAGATTTACTCAATTTTTCTGCAGTATCAGTAGAAAGCCCAACCGAACTTTTATCGCCTTCTCCTGTTCTTACCAAATTTATAGCTGGCGAGTTAATGGCAAAACTGGCTTCTAATAATACAGTCTCAACATTATTTGCCCCAATTAAATCATTAATGTATTCATTATCAAATCCATTAAAAAACGTTATTAAATTATCCAGAGTAACATTAATACTTTTAGCTACACTATTAAAATATATTGCATCAGCTGAACTTTTCCACGTTTTAGTGTGAATATTGTATGACTCATAAAATTTTGTTAAATTCTCTGCTTCAAATGAACCCCCAAAAGAAATGCCCGTCCCTGAAAGCGCATTAACATCAAAAGTTGACTTTCCCTTCACAGCTGTTTTGGACGCATTATTAGATGAATGCCAAAATACCGTGAAGGAGGTATAGGTCATACGATTCAGTAAGGTAATACCTTCAATTAATTCTTTTTCTGCTTCTAGCCCATGCTCACTAAAAGATGTCTTCACAGAAGCTTCAGCTTTAACTGTTAGTGGTGTAAATTCAATCTGTTTATAAGTAATTTTAGTATCTTGAGTCATAATAACAAGAGAGTTTTCCAATATAGTGCCATCAAATTTTACGTGAGGAGCAGGATAAGTTGCTTGATAACGCACATTAGAAGACTTATAGGAGCCTTCAATTTTAAGCGCCTCCGCAGACACTTCCGCAGAAGCTTCGGAACTCACAACAACAGCACTCGCTTTAGCAGAAACACCAGCAGAAGCTTTTAGTCCAGCAGAACCTGTTCCGGTATGCGTAGATATTAAGATAGACGTCGGAACATGTGGCTTTTTCTTTGGATCAATCCAAACATTTAAAAAACTGATTAATGCCTTAGCTTGACGCTTAATTTTATTGCTAGTTACTGCGTTATATCCCGCATTTAATTTATTAGTAATTTCTGATGGCGTCGCATTCCAAAGATAACCGTGATAATCAATATTTCCAAAATAGACAGAATGGTTATTTATAAAATCACAGGCTGTTTTACAAACGATTGCTTTTACATCTCCTTCATTTAATATTGCTCCAAGGGCTTCTCTACTCTCGCCATAACTATCAAAGGGTAGTGGACACAAATCTTCAGCATAAAAATTGTCGTAACTATAGCCTGCTTCTGCAGCAAAGCCGGCCTTAGCCTCTGCTTCAAAGCCTAAACTTAGGGACTCCAGCTTTAAACCCTCATCACCACCTTCTTCACTATCATCACCACTATCATCAGCTTCCCATGATTTCTCAGTTTTAGCAGCTTCATCAGTGCCTACAGAAAAACCCACTTTTACTCCTACAAATAATTCTGCAGCGACTTTACCTTCCCATCGAGCTCCATTTAGACAGTTTATGGTAATGGGATAATCTAACTCCAAGGTACCATTCACACTATCAATTTGATTTGGGCCTCGTTGAGCAATTATTAACAATTTATTGGATCGAGTAGCCCCCGCGCTTACTTCGAGCTCTGAACTAAAAATTCCAAAAATCCGACCAGGATCAAAACTGGCACTTAATTCTAAACCACCACCGTGGTCTTGATATGCGCATTGTGATTGCCCCTTAAAATCTAAGCCTGCACATAGAAAAGAATCGACTGTTGAAACGCCTAATTCAGCTTTAGTTAGTTTCCTATTACTTGCCTCAAACTTACCTGTATCAGAATTAAATTTCTGTTGTTGGCGAGCTACCGCATTTTCTTTCAATTTGGTAAAATTGGTCATAAAATTTCCTTAAATTCAAGTAGAAGTATAAGTAAAAAACTAAACCTTATTTAGTAAAAATAAGCATATAGGAATGCAGTCGTAGCTAAATAAAATCCAAAATTAATAAGTACATCAGTTTTTTCAGCTGTCTGATTTTAATACCTCATTTATATTTAAAACTACCCTGCAAATACTGTAAGTTTTCAAAACAACGAATACCAAGCTTTATGTTCGGCAATTTCAACTTGGCTGTTAGGCTTTAAACTAATGTCGTAGCTTTCTTGAAAAGGCATGGCAATTAATTTTTTCCATTGGCTACCTGGCTGTGTTAACAAAAAGTATAAAGCAACGGAACCTTGAGCAGGTTGACTGACTTCACAGACTTGCTTAGTACCAGGAACTATGGAAAAAATACCCAAACTTTCTGGATCAACTAGATCAACAAAAGCCTTACTAGCAACATCGGCATAAGTTTCCTGCATAAATTGCTTTTCATTAGCCTTACGAACCACAAAATAAAATAAACCACCATTATTAGATTGAATATCAGGCTTGATATTAAAAACTAAAGTAGGTGGTGGAGTGGGCGCACTAGAACAAGCACTCAACAAAATAACAGCGACAAGCACAATCATTTTCCAAAATAAGCGAAATAGCATGAATTAACTCCCTGCAAGATTCGTAAACACAGCCATAGGATTACCTTGAAGTAAAAACTCAAGGTTTAAAGGTTGCTGTGGAAAGTTAGGATGAGCCAAAGACCACTGATAACGTTGTGTTTCGGCGACATGGCCACGTTGCAATAGTTTAAATAAATTCCAATGTGAATCATCAACTATCATATCAGTATAAACCCTAGTCGGATCAGCATCTTTACGAAACTCCATACCGACTTCTGCTGGTTGATCCTTCCACCATTCTAAGGGAAATTTCTGCCAATCAGCCTGCTGATTAAAACCTAAAACTGAAGCACCACCCTGACGCAAATAAGCTAAAGATACCACTGGTGCTCGCGGAATCTGCTTGCTATTAAAAGTTGGCAACAAGCCTGGTTTAACTAATATTTCTATAGGTTTAGGGTTACCCTGAACATCCCATAATTTGTTAGTTAAACGTTGTACTGAATTTAATCTCGACAAATAATCAGTAGGCAATATCAAGCTATTTGATAATTCATGCCTCCTAACCCAAACTCCATTACTTAGCTTAGACAAAGGCGCTAAATATTGATTAAAAGTATCCCAAAATAAGCCTTGTTTAGGATGAAATACTTTAATTAACTCTTCAGAAGACAACTCATTTTCAGGATCCGAATGGCTATTAAAAGGAAATTTAACCAATAATGGTGCAATATTTGAATCCCAAATATCAGTCCAAATACCCGCAATGTTACGATTAATTTCAGCTGTTCCATACTCCTTTACTTTTTGTACCGGAGCTAAAAACGGCTGCTGCCAATCATCCTGAATACCAACATTTTGTAACCAACTTTTAGTTAATTTTAAATATGAACCATCTTCATTAAGCACCATGGCCCAAGCAACCCTGCCTAGCGGAGACAATGCGCCCTTTAAAGCTTCAGCATCAGCACCTTCTTCTGCAGCTTTTTTTGGCTCATAAGGTTGATGTGCATTCATCTCTTGTAGCATTTGTGCCATTAATAATTGATATTTTTGAAACTCAGGATAAACCCCATCTTTTTCTTCCATCAGATGTTGAACAAAACGAAAGACCGTCAATTTTTGCGCAAATCCTTGCAAAATGGGTGATGCAGATAAATCTAATATCGTATTGTTTTTAATCTTTACCAAAACATCTAGCAATTGAGAATTAGATTGTTGTAAATCATGAATCACATAATTTAAATCCCAAATAGATCCAATGTTTATTTGAAACTGCTTAAAATAACTTAAATATGAACTCACATAATGATCTGAATAAGCTTCTAAATTTCTCAGCACAAAATCATTAAAACGCTTTTTCTCACTAGCATCAATCGGTAAATTAGTGACAATTTCACTTAAAGCCTTAATAGGAGGCTTAACATTTTTCTCAAAAGCATCGAGTGTTAAGCGCCCATCAATCCGTGCCTTGCCAGAAAATAACAAACCTCCATTATTGGAAGAATTCATTTCCGTATCCATATACATTGATGGAGAGCTGAAAAACAACCAGCCATCGTTATTGCTATGATTTGACATTATATTTCTAAGCATAAGCGTTATGCGACTACGGGTAATTAAATCATTCCATTGTTTAGCCCTAAACGAAAAATGCTCGCCACCTAAATTTATTTCTATCTCAGATGAATCACTTTCTACTTTGATTTTTGCTATAGCCTGCACCATATCCAAACAATCACTCAAGGATGAGCTAGCAGGACAATTATCAGCGTTGTTTAATTTAAGATGACTCACCAAAGTCAATATGTCATTGATACCTTTTTGACGCAAATCGGTTTTATCATTAAAATTAAAACGCAAACTAGTATGCTGCTTCATCCACGCAATGACATCGGCTTGGCGCTTGTAATACTCCAAGATATCAAGAAACTGCACAAACGGAGTTAGTTTTTCTTGTAATGCATTGAACTCAGCTTGCTGTACAAATGGTTTTTTTAAAATTTTCTCTAAGCTATGAAATAATTCTAACCAAGGCACTTGGTCTTCCATGTACCCTTGTGAATCATTATAAGAAATTTCATTTAGTAAATGATCTAATTCATCGGTATGGGTATTGTAATTTATATAATCACTAATTAATGGCCCGTATTTGATCATGTCTACAGGATTTTTTTCTGGCCGTCTTAATACAATTTCTCCCATTTCATTAGTTGATGTTGCATATAACAGGCAAATCCAACGAACCGTTTTAAAATTGGCGTTAGGTTCATTCTGCAAATTTTTCAATACCGGTAATAAATAATATTTACGAATTTCTGCTATTAATAAATAATTATTTTCTTCCTGAGCTTTTTGAAAAAAACCCGGCATAAAACTTAACAAAGGATCTTTATTCAAATTACTACTAAAATCGACGAATAAAGGACTAATCTTTTCTGAATAATATTCTACTGGTGTAGCAGCTATGTTTTTTATATTTTTATGTACTTCAGCAACTAGATACTGCTGATAACTGTAGCTACCTATCAAATAAACCAAACCTGAAAAAGCCAAAGCTATTGCTGTTTTAGCATGATTATTTAATTCTAATGGAGTCCGCTGCTCTCTTCCTGCAGGTAGTTCAAAAGGCTTACACCCAAAACTATTTACTTGCTCTGACAACAAACAAAGCCTTACAACAGAAGGGGCATCTACGCCTTGTTCGAGTCCCGCTATACGAAGAACATCAATTAAGACTCTAAATAAAAGAGGCGCTTCATTAAGGAATGAGACTATTTTAAGATAGTCTTGAGCAGGACGAGTTATCAATACACGAGGCAGATGCTGCTTAAAATCATCTAAACAAGATTGTATTTTATTGATACCATCTCCAGCAGGAAAATCCAGTTGTAAAGGTATACCCGCCTCTTCTAAAAACACACAAAACTCAACGAAACCCTGAACTTTTTCCATATGACTTAAAGCCAAAATAAGAGGCAAAGGCTTACCTTCTAGCTCGCCAAATACTTTCAACTTACCAAATAATGCATGTCCTGATTGACGTAAGAAATCTGTTTGCGGTGACAGCAAAGTATTCGCATCAAAGACCATAACCACTTGAGGGCTAGGCGGCAATCGACGCCACAATTTTTTTAATGCATGAAAAGCTGCAACACTGGTGTCATAAAGCAATGATGAACCAAACTCAAGCACCAATGATTTAGCACCCAAATAAATCTGCAGCAAGCTATCATCAACCGCACTAGGATGAAAACGAAAGTCCTGACCCTTCCAATCTGCGTACTGATCAATAATACTAGTTTTGCCAGATCCAGCATCTCCAATAACCAAAGACAATGGTGCACTCAGAGCTTTAGGTCTTAAACGAAAAGGAATTTCGACGACAAAGGAACGCCATACTTTTACTAAACTATTAACTGGCAATGATAATTTAGTAGGAACCGTAAGCTCTGGAATCTCAAATAATTTGGCATCTTTACCATATTTACGTTTCCAAATTAGAAAACATAAAATACATATCAAAACCAACACGACACCTAAACCTATCCAATCCCATTCAGTAAAATGGGAAACGATGTCCTTAAACGCAGCCAATGAAGACTTACCTTTGATTCCTTTCATTTAATCCACCATTTTCTCAGCAGCACTTTCGGTATCATCTGCCCCAACTTCCTGATCAATACAAGTGAATACTAATTCTCCCTCGCTGACACTGATGGTAACTCGCTGACCATCACAAAGCTCTCCATTGAGTAAAAGCTCTGCTAATGGATCTTGAAGTTTATTTTGAATGACTCTTTTTAATGGACGTGCGCCATATAAAGGATTGTATCCCCATTGCGCCAAACTATTACTGGCGTCATCATCAACATCTAATTGAATATCACGATCTAATAAACACTTAGCCAAACGCTGTAATTGAATATCAGCGATAGGACGCATGGTTTCTAAGGTTAATTGACGGAAGATTAATACATCATCGAGTCGATTAAGGAATTCTGGGCGAAAATGGCCACGCACTCTTTCCATAATCAATGACTGCATTTGTTGCTGCTCTTCTTCGTTTTCTACGGGTTCTATATATTCAGACCCTAAATTAGACGTCATTAAGATAAGAGCATTAGTGAAATTAACTAACTGACCTTGACTATCCGTGAGACGACCTTCATCTAAGACTTGTAAAAACAGGTTAAACACATCGGGATGTGCCTTTTCAACTTCATCGAATAGAATCACGCTATAAGGTTTACTACGTACTTGATTAGTCAGTAAGCCACCTTCTTCATAACCCACGTATCCTGGAGGTGCACCAGTCAATCTAGCCGCAGAATGCTTCTCCATAAACTCACTCATATCGATACGCACCATAGCCGCATCATCATTGAACAAAAATTGAGCCAATGTTTTTGCCAGCTCGGTTTTGCCTACACCCGTTGGCCCCAACATTAAGAAAGACCCTAATGGGCGATTAGCATCTTGAATATTAGTGCGAGCCCTTCTTATGGCTTTAGAGACTGCAGCAACGGCCTCTTCTTGTCCTACCACACGTTCCCGTAAATGACTTTCTAGTTGCAACAAGCGTTGTTGTTCAGAATCCAGCATCTTAGCAACCGGTATACCCGTCAACCTAGCCACCGTCGCAGCTATATCTTGTTCATCAATAAAATTTTTCTGAGCACTGATCTCAGTCGTATCAATGTCAGCATATTCAGCGAGAATTCTTTCTGCTTGTGGAATCACTTTATGCTGTAATTCGGCAACCCGAACAAAATCTTCTTCACGAATCTTTTGCTCCATTTCCAAACGCGCATCTTCCAATAATTTACGAGTGCTTTGCACTTCTGTCATGGCTCGTTTTTCACGCTCCCAACGCTCATTCATGGCGATGCTTTTTTCTCGTAATTCAACTAATTCGTTATAAACTTGTTGCTTACGAGTTTCGGATAACTCATTCGCTAAAGAATAACTTTCTATTTCTAAGGCGACCAAACGTCGATCTAAAGCCTCTAATTCAGCTGGTTTTGCAGACAAACCAATGCGCACTGTTGCAGCCGTTTGATCAATTAAATCGATCGCTTTATCAGGCAAAAATCGATCGGCAATATAGCGTCTTGAAAAACGTACAGCTGCTAATAAACCTGCTTCAGTGATACGAATGCCATGATGCATTTCATATTTTTCTTTGATGCCTCGCAAAATCATTAAAGTGGTTTCGTCATCGGGTTCATCAACGCGCACAACTTGAAAACGACGAATGAGTGCCGTGTCTTTTTCGAAATGTTTACGATATTCTTCGTGGGTCGTCGCTCCAATACAACGTATTTCACCTCGAGCTAAAGCAGGCTTAAGTAAGTTCGCTGCATCCATAGAGCCTTCTGCTTTACCAGCGCCGACCACATTATGAATTTCATCAATAAAGGCAATCACATTGCCTGCATCGGTAATTTCTTGTAACAAGCGTTTAAAACGCTCCTCAAATTCCCCACGAAATTTAGCACCCGCAATCAATAAACCCATGTCAACTGCCAAGACTGAACAATCCATCAAATCTTTAGGCACATCGCCAGCAACAATACGCTGTGCTAAACCTTCAACGATGGCTGTTTTACCAACCCCGGGCTCACCTATAATAATAGGGTTATTTTTAATGCGTCTACACAGCACTTGAATCGCTAAATTTATTTCATCAACCCGACCTATAACGGGATCCAAAGCGCCCTGCCGAGATAATTCTGTTAAATCACGCGCGTATTTAGCTAAGTATTCAAATTCGCCAGAACTCTCTCTACTTTTATAACCACTCTTAGGCAGTAATTCTTGTGCTTTAACAAAAGCCTCTTTACTGCCACCGGCTTCCATCAAAACAGTCGATAATTCCTCTAATTCCCACACGGCAAACAATAAATGGTTGATTCCCATATATTTATCACTCATACGCACAGAGACTTGTTCTGCACAAATAAATAAACGCTCTAGTTCACGGTTAATAGGGGTATGTTGGGTATTTTTAAAAGCTTTCGGTTGTATGATAAGTTGGGCATCAACAGCAAGTCCTAACCTAGTTAAATCGACATCAGCCTGCTCCAAATAACTTCTACCTATATCGCTAGTTCCTAAAAGAATCGCTAAAAGATGCCAAGGTGTAACCACACCATGATCTTTCTCAACCGCCAAACGACAGGCACGCTCAATACATTCTTGTGCTTTCAGATTAAATTTTTCAATGATCATGATTATGGTTTTCTTCTGTTATTTGGTTAAAGTTACAGTTAGTAGGGGATAAACAATATTCTAATAACTCAATAGGTCGCTACAATAATAGCTTAGATGTTAGTTATTCCATGTCAGTTTCAATATTACAAATTTTGCTTACAGTTTTAGTCCCAGTCCAATCAATTGATAAAAGTCCTAAGCTCACATAACGATGGAAAGACGAATAAGGCCAGTCCAGCACATTTATTACAAAACCATGCTTTACTGGATTGTAATGAATATAATCGACATGACACTGATAATCAGCATCGTCAATAATTAAATGTTCCCAAAAACGGCGTTGCCAAATTCCACACTCACCTTTTGAAAGCCGACTCTTAGAAACACACTCAGAAGTAGGCAATCTTCTGGAAAATCCCGCTTTTATTAAACCCCAACGTGTTGAGAAATCACTATCATCAACAGGTAATGTACAAATCGTATGCAAATGGTTCGGCAATATCACAATGGCATCAATTATGAATGGATGGGCAGCCATAACCATTCGGAATGAATCCCTTAACAACCCGATATGCTCTGTTAACAAATGTAAATTCCGTTCTGCCAGGTTCACCGTAAAGAAATAACTGGCTCCCTTAACATAAGCACGTCGATATCGCATAATCATTCCAGTATTGTAGGTTGGGGTGAAGCACCGCGAACCCCAACATGTCACGTATTGCGTTGAGAGTGAAGCAATACACCCCCCAACAGTCGTGTATTGTGTTGGGGTTCGTTATCACTTACCCCAACCTACGATCTAAAACCCAACATCCCACAGTTTTTGCATATCTAGACTAAATCCAGTCAATAAATTATCGGCTAACAAAAATTGAGGCTTATCCAAACGTAAGATTGCAGTTTTAGGCTGAAAAACTAATACTTGCTGAGCTTCGGGGTCTATTAACCAACCTAAACTTGCGCCATTCTCACTATATTCCTGCATTTTATCTTGTAAATTTTTCATACTATCGCTAGGTGACCGAAGCTCAATAACAAAATCAGGGCACAGGGGTAAAAATCTTTGTTTCTGTATTTCTGTTAAGGTTAGCAACCGTGACCTTTCAACCCAAGATACATCGGGTGAGCGAATCGCGCCATTGGGCAAAACAAAACCACCTGATGAATCAAACACTACCCCGCTACCTTCAAGATCGGCCCAAACAGAAAGCTGAGTAATCAGTCTGGAATTTCGCCAACTAGTTGAGCCGCCTGTAGGAGCCATAATTTCACAATCTCCCTGAGCTGTAAGCTCAATACGCAATTCTTTATTGACCTGACAAAAATCAAAAAACTGATCATTCATTAAATGTATCGATGGCGGCCAATGTAGCACCAACGAATTCAACGGTGAATTTTGATGGGTCATACTATTTAAATTCATAGCTCAATTCCGTTTCAAAAATTACTATAAAAGAATTTCAATCATTATCTAATTTTATTTTTTCAATATTCATAATAATATTCCGGTATTTTTAGCAATCTTATAAATATCTTTTTCTTTAGTAAAATTATTAACAATCACATCACCTTCTGATCACCCAATCTTTTTCTAAGCTCTGATAATAAGCTAAGCTTTTTATCAAAAACAGCCTCTAAAGAAACTATCTCAACATACAAATCAATATCTCCGCCCTTTTTAGCATCATCAGCACGAGAACCAAATAAATAAACCTTAGCATCCTTACCAAATATTAAAGTAACTGCTTGCTTTATGGTGAGCATAGAATCATTTGATAATCTCATAAGCAAACTTCCCGTCTTGTCCAATAACATTCATACTTTATTTTATTATTTGTAGGTTGGGCTGGGGTGAAGCAACGCGAACCCCAACATGTCGCGCATTGCGTTAGTGATGAAGCAATACAAACCCTCAAAAATTACGTATTATGTTGGGGTTCGTTATCCCTTATCCCAACCTACGAGCTACGGGCTACGGGCTACGAGTTTTATGGTCAGTAGAATCATTCGATAATCTCATAACCAAACTCTCCAACTTGTGCCATTACATTGATACTTTCATTTTATTGTTGTAGGTTGGGGTGAAGCACCGCGAACCCCAACATGTCCCGTATTGCGCTGAGAATGAAGCAATACACCCCAAACAGTCGCGTATTGCGTTGGGGTTCGTTATCACTCACGCCAACCTACGAGCTACGGGCTACAAACTTAAGTAGACTTCATTTTTTCTGCCAATGCTTCAGCTAATTGAACAAGATTATAATTTTTAATTGACTCGAATGTGCTATTGAAATCCTTACCCGGCTCATTTCTTATTAGGATTTCAACTATAATAGCATTAGCTGCTTCACAATTATGAGTCATCCAATGATAGGCCAGCCAAAGAGCCGCTTTTTCGCGATTAACCCCTCTTGTACCACTCATTATCTTGTAAGCACCTTTAGCTTTGGCTCTCACAAGCTCAAAAAATGACCCAACTACCGGTACAGCACCATAGATTTTTCTGTAATATTTGGCATATTTCTTTGCGATGATGTAGGGCAATACATTTTCGATAATAATATCGTGCGACGATCTTTTATCAGGTTTACCACTACTATTAATGATGTCTGTTTTTCCAATATAAAACTGCGCTCCTTCCATAAGAAGACAAGTACATTTATATTTAGTATCTTCATTGACATCTTTACTTTTACTTTGAACCACTAAAAGTCCATCAATATGTGCTGATGTTTTTATTGCACTCCGAATTGATGCTGCAGACTGAACCAGAGTCAATACTCCTCCAACAACAATCAATCCTATTCCGGTTGCTGAAAGCCCAACTGCAGCACCTGTTGCTGCTGCATAACCTAAACCAACCACTCCTTGTGAACTAGTAACTTGTTGTGCTATAGATACCCCAATACTGGTGACAGAACTGGCATGATTAGCTAATTTACCAGTTGTAAGCTTTTCAAAATAGCTGTAACTAGGGAAGTTTTCCATTGCATAATTTTTTAATGGAAAATCAGGTATTTTCGTAGCTGACTCTTTTGCATCATCATCGTGACCTTCGTCATCAACATTTTTTTCACTACTTAACACAGCATGTAGTATCTCTAATTGCTCTTCATCCAAATTTACTTCTGAAGCGGAATCTAAAGGTCTCATACTAGACATAAAATTTATCCTCGATATTTGCCACACAATAAAAAAATAATTCACGTATCGTTGGGTTCGTTATCACTTACTCAAATCCACAAGCTAAAACCCTCCCACTTCGCACATTCAACCCAAAATCATCCGCTTCAATTCAGACAGGCAACGATAAATATCACTGCGTTGCCGTCTATAAAGCTCTCCGGTTGAATAATGAAATTGGCACCAATCATGGTCAGCACCTCCCTCCTCGTTACGTTGCGGTAACAGAGGCAACCATTCAATACGGTCTGGCAAAAAATCATTGCCTAATTCAAATTCAATACAGGCTTCTAAGGCTGCGGTATCGACATTGGGACCAAAGGCCAAGAGCACATACTGCGAGTCATTATCGGTACCATGAACAAAGGCTTCCACCAAAGCTAGGTATTTAACTTTATCAGCCAGTAACTCCAAAACCTCTTGCTGGTGATAAGTTCGCCCAGCACGGCCTCGGGGATACTGTCCTAAATAATTCCATATTTTAAGATAGGGCGTGACTATATAAGGCGTATTTGTCCAAACAATCTCCTCCTCTTCTTTCTTAGCTAAGGCTAGTCGCCCCCACCCCTCAACAGTAGGGAGATCAGGCGCATCAACCACACCCAATTGCCAACTCAAACCTGCAGCGGGCAAAACTTGATGATGAGCTTGTCCTCGTCGCCTAGGTGAAAACAAAATGGCTCCACCTCTTGCGGCATTACATAAAACATTACCCGAATAACTATTTTCTAGCTGCCAATCTTCAATAAAATCTTGCCATAAAGAAAAGTCATCTGATTCAGAGGGATGACGAAACCAATAACGCCAAGACTTTTCAGTAGCTAGTGGATTAAGTTGTAATAAATCTCGCAAAGATCGACTTACGCCTAATACATCAATAGGCTGTTCCAACAATCGTTCTGGTTGTTTTTTTAGGTCAGAAAAATTGATATGTATCCAAGCACCACCACACATTAACACCGCTAATATCATCGCCGGCTGACTTTCCAAACCATGCCAGCCAGGTGCTGCACATCGTTGCCCAACCTGAATACCTAAAGCAAAAATTCCATCTCGAATAGCATTTAAATAAAGGCTATCGGCATCAATTGGACAAAGCAAATCCGGTGTCGCGCTCGTTGGGTCAAAACACTGAACAACAGCAGTCGTACCTGGATATTCAAAAGAACGACGACTAGGTAAAACCGAAGATAAAGTATTCGGCAATACTTTTTCATACCAGATGGCATCAATTTGGTGTTTATATAACTGATCCATCACCAACCACTGCGGCTCTAAATTATTTAGGCGACGTCTCACAAAGGAATTGCCTTGCGGTGGCAAAAGCGTCACCACCAAACCTAACCTTAATCCAGCTAATAAAGCCATTAACCATAGTGGTCCTTGAGGATATAAGATGGCCAAGGTTTCTCCTGGCTGCACCCCAACTGCTTCCCAAGTAGCTGCCAAACTATTAACCGCTTGACCTAGCTCTGCATAAGACCAACTTTGCCAACTCTCGTTTTCAAACCAACTCAAAGCTAGCGCTGTTTGATCTTTTTGCCTGACTAATACATCATGATAAAAATCATATCGAGCCCAAGGTATACTTTTGGACGGACTTCCTTGCCGACGTTGCCAATATGTATGTAGCGCTACCCCAAAACGCCTAGGGTCTTCCCAACTTTGTTGCAGCCAAGCTAATTCAACGGGCGCTCTTCTATTTTCATGCCATAAAATATTTTCTATGGCAGCAAAGCCAGCAGCAGACCAAGCACCTGAACCCTCAGCAGACCACATAAATTTCTCTATAAAAATATAGGAGAAAAATCATCAAAGCTGGACTACAGCTTGTCCAGCAAAATTGATACCTATGCAACCGCCCCACATGCACATCAATTTGCTGTCATTACTCAGAGCAGGCATATTGCCTATTAATATAGTAGGTTTTCCTACCACCCAAGGTGCCATAGTCATCGGTATACAAGGCATAGGTTTAAGCGTAAACGGAGGTATTGCCATAGCCGCTGCAACCATAGGATTAGCGACGCTAGTGCATGTACCAAACGGCATAATGTTCAGCAAAGGTATATGATCCATAATATTGGCAGCCGGCATATTAACCATCACAAAATTAGTTGGTAATACCATCAGTGCTGAAGGAGCCGCACCAAAAGTACATTTAAGTAGTGCACTACCCGTAACTAAAAAACCCATAACCGCCTCCTAATTATTTATAAAACTATCTATATCTACTTTTAACCAATCTTGCATCATCTTCCAATGCTGTTCATCTCTCTGATAAGCATTAGATAATTCTTCATAATTAAGCGCCTGCAATCTGATAAAGGTCTCGAAAACTTTAGGAAAATAAAGCTTAGGATCAAAATTACTGACGGTTTGGTTAATATCCTGAGCCAATAATGCCGCTTTAGGAAACTTTTCATCTTCAAGTAAGCGCTCAAATGCTGCTAATTTTTTAATCAGCAAATCCATATGATAAGAACTTTCAAGAGCGAATGATGGGGCTTTTATTTCAGCAGCAGGCAAAATATCAACCTGATCTGGAATCATTTCATCATCTAAGTCATCCAATAATTCTACTTCTGGCTCAGGTGGCTGACATTCAAGCTCTTTAAAAATACGCAACCATTGTTCTATCTTGCTCCATAAATCAATTAAAGATCCTGCTTTGTCTTCAAATTGATGATCAAGGCTTAAACGAAATATGTCACCTATTTGCAATATTTCATCGATATGATCTGAGCTAATATCTGATTTCCAATCTTGCCATAACACGGTATCTTTAGCTTCTTCATATTGTATTTTTTTCAATATTTGCTTAAGTAGCCATTCCAAGCTTTTTTCAAATACTTTTTCTCGTTTATTAACAGGTCCAATAGCTTCCCAATTTTTAACGATAATATTATTTAAACAATCCACTACCTCAATAAGACTGATTACGCCCTGTTCCTGCCAATAGCCATACAAAAAATAACAAATTAGCCTGGCATCATAAATACCAGTCTCTAAGATAGCTTCACTAAGCCTAGCTGCTTCAATAAATTGATTTGTTTGAGCCAATGTTGCAATTTCATCTAATCGTGGATCAGTTGAATCAAAAATAGACGTATTTACGACCTTAAACTGGCCTTGTAATATTTCAATGTTCATATTGTTTTAACCTTAATACCAATCATACAAACGTCCAGAAAAAATTCGGATTTGCCGAATTTGAGCGGCATCTCCTACAATATTTTCATAACCAAGATAACTATTGTCTTTTAAACTTAACCATGTACTTTGAGAGCGAATCATCAGCCATATTTCTAAATCTAGGTCTAAACCTTTCAAAGTGGGTAGCATCAACTTTTTTAAACGCTGGTCCACTTCATCAGGCCAAGGTTGAATATTATTAAAGCTATCTTCATCACTAATCAAAGTTATGCGCTTACCAAGCACGGGCATTTTTTTAATTTTGCCCAATACTGCTTGATAACCCAACTGTGTTTTACCTAAAATGGGTGCTCCTAAATCTACACTTCTTTGCAAAGTCTGCTTTTCTACTCTGACCTGTAACTCAGGAAAAATCAATTGAGCCAACCAATGTAAATTAGCGACACTATCCAATTTTAGAGTTTGTAAATTAGCTTTTTTTCTAGTCTCCCAATTTGGAACGATGCCCTGGTCATATTCTGGATATATCGCCAATAAGAATCGACGTAATAATCTATCATCAAAAAAACCAAAGAACTTAGCAAAGCGCTGATCTTCAATAGTATTATCATCAACCTGTTTAAATAAATAGTTAGGTAATAAACTTTGAGCTCCTAATAAACCTAAGTTAAGAGTCACAATGACTTTTTTAGGTGAATTTTGAAATTCAACTGATTCAATTAATCGAGATTGTGAGCTCGAACTAAAATGACTAGAAAACAAAATATCATCCATGCCATAACCAGCGTGAGTCAACACTAGCAAAAGATTAATAGGGTCAAAACGCCAACTATTTTGTGCTATACGTGTTTCCAAGTGAGTCATTCTGAAACCCCTGTAGATAAACTCATCGCCCAAATTAAATTTTCCAGATGCTCCAACAAACCTACTATCCTCTGTTTTTCTTCGGCATCCAGTAATGGATTTACGCCTTCTAATGGATAAGCTTGGTTTATAGCGTCCGTTAACTCATCAAAATTAACGGATAAGCATGATATATCGACATATTTTGCAATCAATAATTGTTGTAATTTTTGATAATGCGCATGAACAGCTAAATTAAGGGCAATGGGCTCCGGCTTATACTCAGGCAATACGGGCCTGTGCCAGTTTTCGCGTAATTTTTCAGCAGAAAATAACTCATCAAGCCGAGAATTCATCGCATTACATCGGCTGCCAAGTACTGGCCATAAATATCAACAAAAAGTAAACTAGTGCCAACAAAAAAATAGACCCAGCGTAATAACTAAACTTAGGTATACGAAAATAACTGCGTTTCTTTGCGGCAGAAATCAAAGGCTCAGTTGTTATGGGCTGTATGCGTATAAATTTTTGCAACTTATGAAGATAATCTTCAACTCTTTTAGGGTTTACGCTATAACGACCACAAAAACCATCTTGCAGACAAAAGTAATAAACCTCGTAAACTAAAGGCAAGGTATCCGGTTTGCTCAAAGCACTATCTAGTAATTCATAAAATAAATCGCCAGCATCTGCCACTTGATAAAGCTCTTGTTGCAAAGGTGGCCAATCTAAATGCTGGGCATCCAAAATAAGCATTTTTACGATTTCATCACAATGTGCAGCAAGAGGAAATAATACAAAATAGGCATCACGTTCTGAATAGAGCGCTGTAATTACTGCTTTTAAATCTTCTAATTGATCACGCAAGCGGCTGCGTAATTCAACTAAATCTATCATCGATATCGTTGACTGCGTATTTGCTTCCCGTAACGGACTCAGAAAGCTATTGATGCTTGCTATTTTTATCCATAATTCCTGATTCATACTTATAGCCCTATACTCATATTATTTTCGTCTTCTATTTCCCAACGAGTCTCAACCATGGCATCAGTCAGCCAAAGATCAAGTACACGTCCCACATGACGAACAAAAGGTTCAATTAATTCAGTACTATCATCCAATTGAGGCTTAAATTGCAGATGATAAATTTGTCGAGTTTTATTGCTATCACCATAAGGCTCTTCTTCTAAACGGACTTTTAACAAACTATTATAGATTTTTTGAAAATGACCGGAGCTTACGCTACCTAAAGCCAGTAATATATCACTGACATTCTGACCATCAAGACAGGTATGATGCATGAGTGTTAGCAAATGAATATATCGGCTAATATTATCCAGTTGATTATTTTCCGTATGAGCGATAGCGTCGTCTAACAAATCCCATTGTATACCTTGCATTTGGCGACGAAAGGCATGAATGGTATAAGGATTTTGCAAAATTTGGTCATACCAAGGCTGCTGCCATAAAGCATCAATAAGCAGTATTCTGGACTGTTCAAAGGCAGCTGGATAATGCGGTACTAACCAATATAAATAACCCCCACCTTCTTGCATTTTGCCTTGTTCTATTTCATAAGAACCATTGCCTCCAGCTAATATGCCTAGCCTTAAAGGCATCATGCCTTGGTCGCTGGCTTCATAAACACCCAATACTTTTTGCAACATATAACCAAATTGAGGCTCTGGATGTCTGATTGCATAGCGTTCTTGACTGCCATCACAGGTTATCGGCTGAGCTTGAATACGCTGATTATTAACGACAGGTACCGTAAATAAATGAAATACATTGCGATTCAAACGAAGTGCGCGCGGCCAAGGCTTATCAAAATCTAAAATGACAGTAAACTGCCTCCAGTTGCGAGGCGCATTGGGGAGTTTTAAGTCTAAATACAGTTCTTGTTGAGGGAAATGAAAATAATAACGTTCAGATTCTAAAGGGTGATGCCATTCATCTGTAGCCATATCAACATCTGGAATACCCAAATTAAAGTCACACTTAGCAGCAGCGACATCAGGATCATAGTCGCCGAATTGAACTTTTGCACTACTTAAAGAACTTTTTAGAAAATTCCAAACCTTAAGTGACGATATTAAATCATTAAGATAATTAACATATAAACTGACCGTTTCAGGCTGCTCATTGAGTGGATAATTAGCTTGGAATGTTAAGAGCAGACGACTTGCTTTCTCAGAACCCAAGTCTTGTTTAACAGACGCTAAACTCATCGGCAAAATCCGTAATGCACGTGTAGTGCAAAACATAACCCTACCCCCTCGATCGGGCTGTAAGCTCAGCTCAGTGCCAACAGGTATGTCTAAAACTTCGGTTAAATGCCCAGTTGGCTGAGCCTCAGCCATAGCCATGGCAGCCAAAGGCGTCAATAAATAGGAAAAAAACTGTTGATATAAGCGCTTACTGCTTGAATCCAAGCTGCGTAAAGACGCTATTTGAGTCCGCGCACCAAAAAAAGCAAGAGCTTCAATAATACGTTTAACATCTGGATCATCACCTTCCAATCCAGAGTTTGGATTATCTAAGGAATAATTTAAACGAAACTCAGCTAAATCATTTAACTCTTCTAAAAACGCTCGGTATTGTGTGTTATCGACGCTCATTTTTCTTACCCTAGTTTTATCAGGCTGCCCTGAATATTAGTCATGGTACCTTTAACCGTCGTGGTCAAGCCTTCAACATTCATAGTGGTACTTGCTGCTGCTTTAATAGTCGCTCCTTTTAGATTAGCGTCAGCAGTTGCCGTTAATGCCAACGACAATCCTGTTACGCTGGCTTTCTGATCACCATTAATGGTCGTTGTAGGGGCTGTTACTTTCGCCGTAGTCTTACCTGTTGCGGTTAAATTTGCCCCAGTAAGACTCATGTTTGCTGTGGCAGTAGCTGTTAACTTAGCAGATGAAGTAATAGTGGTATCTTTAGTACTAGTTATACCAAAAGTACCTTTAGCAGTATGTGTGGTATTTTTTTCTGATGTAAAACTTATGGTATCTGCAGTCACCGTATAATTAGTACAGTCTATAGTAATATCTGTCGAGGTTTGCTTGATGGTACTAGTAGCCGATGCGCCTTTACACGTATGTGTAATCGTCGTGCCATCAAAAGTAGCTGTCTGGGTAATTTTTCCTGCTGAGTTAACTACCGTTAAAGTAAGTCCCTTTTTTTGATCTAATTCTACTTTGCAGACAAAAGCAGTCGTTGCTGCAGCTGCGGCAGCAGTAGCGGCAGCCTTTTCTTCTGCAGCCGCTGCAGCAGCCGCTACTTCGGCAGCGGCTTCTTCGGCGGCTTCTTCGGCAGCAGCGGCAACAGCCTTTGCTTCTGCTGCTGCCGCCGCTACCGCCGCTTTTGCTGCTGCAGCAAGAGCCGCTGCTTCTGCTTGAGCTTCTGCGAGTGCTTCTTTTGCGGCTTCAGCTAAAGCCGCTGCTTCTGCAGCGGCTTCTGCAACAGCAGCTTGTGCAGCTGCTACTGCGGCTTCTGCTGCTGCAGCAACAGCTGCAGCTTGTGCGGCGGCGGCATCAATTGCTGCTTGAGCAGCCGCTGCTACAGCTGCAGCTTGTGCGGCCGCGGCATCTATTGATGCTTGTATTGCGGCGGCAACCGCTGCAGCTTCGGCAGCGGCAGCGGCAATTGCAGCTTGAGCAGCAGCGGCTACAGCAGCCGCTTGTGCGGCAGCGGCGGCCACTGCGGCTTCTGCTGCTGCGGCAACAGCAGCAGCTTCTGCGGCTGCTGCAGCTACTGCAGCCTCTGCAGCGGCGGCTACAGCGGCTGCTTGTGCGGCAACAGCTGCTGCCGCTGCTTCTGCGGCGGCGGCTACAGCGGCTGCTTGTGCAGCGACGGCAGCTACCGCTGCTTCTGCGGCAGCCGCAACGGCAGCAGCTTGAGCTGCAGCAGCATCTATTGATGCTTGTACAGCAGCGGCAACAGCTTCTGCTTGGGCTCTGGCAGCATCGATTGCTGCTTGTATTGCAGCCTCAACAGCAGCTGCTTGTGCAGCAGCTGCGGCTATTGCTGCTTCAGCAGCGGCAGCAACAGCGGCTGCTTGTGCCGCTGCTGCATCTATAGCTGCTTGTGCGGCAGCAGCTACAGCAGCAGCTTGTGCAGCAGCTGCATCTATACCTGCTTGTACTGTCGCAGCTACAGCGGCTGCTTCTGCTACTGCGGCGTCGATCGCAGCTTGTGCAGCGGCAGCAACTGCCGCTGTTTCCGCTGCTGCTGCAGCAATAGCAGCCTCTACAGCTGCAGCTATTGCTGCAGCTTTTGCGGCAGCAGCTGCAGTAGCTGCTTCGGCGGCGGCGGCAACTGCAGCAGCTTGTGCCGCTGCAGCATCGACAGCCGCATTTATTGCATCAGCGACAGCAGCAACTTGTGCTGATGTATCAGCAATTACTGCTTGTGCTGCAGCGGCAACAGCGGCAGCTTCAGCAGATGCAGAAGCAATCGCTGCATCTGCTGCTCCAAGAACCGCTGCTGCTGCCGCTGCAGCCGCAGCAATCGCCGCTTGTGTTGCAGCAGCGGCATCGGCAGCGTCAGCTGCAACATTAGCAATTCCCGCTTCTAATCCAGCAGTTACTGCGGCAGCACTTGCAACACCCGCTGCGATTAGTGCCTCTGCCGCTGCAGCAACACCGTTATCTTTTGCTGCAGTGCCAGCTAATGCTGCTTGTATAGCCGCAGCGATTGCCGTTGCAATTTCTTCAGCTGTTACTTTTTTTACAACAACTTTATCAGTTGAAGCTGACTCTTCAGCGACTGCTGGTTCTGCTGCAGGACTCTCTTCGACTGGCGCAGGGATTTCTTCAGCAGGTGCTGGATCAGCGGCAGGACTCTCTTCGAATGACGCAGGTGATTCTTCTGCGGCTGCTGATTCAGCGGCCGGACTGTCTTCGGCTGGCGCAGGGGTTTCTTCAACGGGAACTGGATCAGCGGCAGGACTCTCTTCGGCTGGCACAGGGATTTCTTCAGCGGGGTCTGGTGCAGCGGCAGGACTCTCTTCGGCTGGCGCAGGGGTTTCTTCAACGGGAACTGGATCAGCGGCAGGACTCTCTTCGGCTGGCGCAGGGGTTTCT
>CAIZMK010000260.1 GCA_903934035.1 uncultured Methylococcaceae bacterium | reverse complement strand
CTAAACTATAAAATACCCCATGCAGTATTTTTTGGCGATTATAATCGGCAGGCTGCATGAATACTAGAATTGCACTTCAGAGTTGAATTCGCGTAGATAAAAAAACAGTATTTAAAAATTTAGGTTTATTCTTCATGTTGTCTCAAATTAATATTAATAATTAGTACTTATTATATAATAGCAATGTATTTGTGTAATTTATTATTTTGCTTAGTTTTAGCAAAGTCCATCCCATCAACCATATTAATATTCACAAATTCAGCTATAGCCCGTCTCAGCAAGTAGACTCGATGAAACGCAGTAGAATCGCGGGAGTCGGAGTACTGTAAAACCTCGATTCCGCCATGCTACATCGAAGCTATGGGTTACGGACTATAAATATCAGCCCAATTGTATAAGCCCATAAGTCGTAGGGCGTTTTCACTACATGTTCTTAAAAGTCACTACAGCAAACCGCCGCATACATGCAACATTGATCTGCCGTATGACCCTATTTGCCGATAAAAGCATTAGGCGTCGAGCGGTGCTGAGCCTGTCAGTTTGGCAACTTATAAGCCAAGGGAGGCTATTAAGCCCAGCCGCTGGCCTTCTATTGATGTTATAGGGGTTCGTGAACTTCTACGGTGGGCTCATGAGCCCCGGCAGTCTTCAATAATTGCTGTCTGTTAGGTTATTTTTAACCCTAGCTGGACTATTGAGCCCCCAACTTGGCCTCGATAGCCCCGGTGGAGTACTAAATAGCCCGCAAGTTAGGTAAGTGAGCCCATTAGCTGGGCAGCGTTGCTTGTCATGGGGGCTATTGCTAATGGGCCAGTGCAATCGATTGAGTCTTGGTTTAATATCGCCAATGACGTCCAGCAATTATCAGATATTTTTATAGATCAATAACGATTTAAATATTCTTTGTTGATAAGTCATGGATGAATATCAAGAACTACAAGATAACATAGAGCAACCCGCTCGTTGTCTGGCCCAGTCTGGGCGTTTTTCTGCATAGCGTTCATAGTTGGGTTGTTCATCATAAGGGCGGCGCAAACAGTCCAGTAGCTCATTAACCATCGTAAAATCCCCTGTTTCAGCTTTATCTATGGCTAATTGCGCCAAATAGTTACGTAATACAAACTTAGGGTTGACAGCGTGCATACGTTTTCGTCGTTCTACATCCGAGCTGTTATCTTCTTGTAGGCGTTTAATATAGCGATTGAGCCAAGCAATTAAGTATGTTTTATAATCAGCAGTCAGTTGCTCCGGCACATAGTAGGCTGGCATCAATGGTAAAATTAAAGCCTCGTCATTGTTGTTAACGTGCCTTGAAATTATGGCAAGTTGCCGATAGAAAATAGTCATATCAGTTTCAACGCGCTGCAATAGAGCAATTAAGTCGCTAAAAAGACTTTCATCTGTTTCTGGTTGATAACGGTTTAAGCCTAGTTTATCTGCCATCATGGTTTGCCAACCTTGTTCGAACGTTTTCGTATAAACATTAAGAGCTGCTTGCAAAGGCTCTACTTGTTCAATCAGCGGATATAAGGCATTAGCTAATTGACCTAAATTCCAATAAGCGATTTCTGGCTGATTGCCAAAGCGATAACGTCGATGCTCGACATCAGTGGTATTAGGTGTCCAATTAGGATCATAATTTTCTAGCCAACCATAAGGTCCGTAATCAATGGTTAAGCCTAAAATGGACATATTGTCGGTATTCATGACGCCATGTACAAAGCCTACGCGTTGCCAGTGTACGATCATTTCAGCGGTTTTTTGGCAGATTTCTGTAAACCAAGCCAAATAGATAGAAGGAGAAGGTTCACCTAAGTGTGGGTAGTGTGTGCGAATAGTGTGGTCAGCTAATTGTTTTAATAAAGTGTGGTCACGTCGAGCGGTTAAGATTTGAAAGCTCCCAAAGCGAGTAAAAGTGGGTGCTACTCTACAAACCACCGCACCTGGTTCTGCTTTTGGGTTGCCGTTGTAAAACATGTCTCTGATAACCGATTCTCCCGTTAAGGTGAGGCTTAAGGCTCGAGTGGTAGGTATTTCTAAATGATGCATAGCTTCGCTGCATAAAAACTCACGGACAGAGGAGCGCAACACGGCTAAGCCATCGGCTGTTCTGGAGTAGGGTGTGCGGCCTGCGCC
This sequence comes from uncultured Methylococcaceae bacterium, assembly GCA_903934035.1. Classification (GTDB taxonomy): domain Bacteria; phylum Pseudomonadota; class Gammaproteobacteria; order Methylococcales; family Methylomonadaceae; genus Methylobacter_C. The sequence goes on along the minus strand of CAIZMK010000260.1, from coordinate 8,149 downwards.
TTTAAGTTGTAGAGCCCAGCGCTCACCTTTTTTATTGATGATTTCACCTAAATTAATGGCGCGACCATCACCTAGCTGTCCTGCCCAATGACCAAATTGGTGTCCACCGTAGCAAATCGCATACGGTTCCATGCCTTTGGTAATACGGTTGCCAGTAAAGACATGGGTAAAGTCATCGCTGTTGCAGAGTTCAGGTGATAAGTCGAGTAGTTCTGAAACTTCATGCGCATAAGCCACTCTTTGAGGATTTGCAACTTTAGTCGGCAATACTTTTGAATAACAGGCGTCAAAAACTTGGCGAGGATAATTATGGGTTTCTTTATCGCAGGGTAAGTCGCGAATGAAGTTATTATCAAAGTTTAAGTCATCAAGTTGACTAAGAGGTTTATTAGGGTACATGTATTGAGATTCAATGTTATTTGTGCCGAGTTAATGATAGATTATCACAATAATGCTGAGTGAGTAGTTGCTATAGTTATTCATTTGATTATGGGTTTTTGAATCTAAATAATGTGCAAAACTAAAGTTGACTGATATTAGTATGCTATTTTGTCGGGTTACGCTTTCGCTAACCCGACAGACGTTTAAGTTTGACTTTAACTTACATTGAATTGAGGGCTGGGGAGTAAGTCTTAAATAAAGACATTGATTAGCCAGAACAGAGTAAAAAATAAAACTTACAAATATTAGTTATTTTTGAATTTTTACATGAAATAGCACTTATGCTATTCTAGGCAGTAAATTTAATTGTGTTTTGTTTCACTTAAATACCATCTACATAGCATTTAGAGAAAATAATGACCGAATCCAAAAGTATTCAAGAGACAGTGCAAGACGTTATCTCTACACTTAAAGAAAAGCCTGGCGCACTTTTGCCGATACTGCATGGTATCCAAGATGCATTAGGTTATATTCCAGCTGATAGTGTGCCTGCAATAGCTCAGGGACTTCATCTTTCTCGAGCTGAAGTGCATGGTGTGATTAGTTTTTATCATTATTTTCGAGAGACGCCTCCGGGTAAGCAGACTATTCATATCTGTCGTGCTGAATCTTGCCAAGCTATGGGTGGTAAGCAATTAGAACAGCATGCAAAAGATCAATTAGGTATTGATTATCATGAAACGACCCCTGATGGTCAGTTTTCATTAGAGCCTGTTTATTGCCTAGGTAACTGTGCTTGTTCTCCGGCTATACAGATTGGCAATGATATTTACGGTCGAGTGTCATTACAAAGTTTTGATGCAATTATTAATGAAAAGAAGGAACAGGCATGAGTATTAGTGTTTATGTACCCTGTGATTCCAGTGCCTTATCATTAGGCGCTGATCGTATTGCTGCTGCTATCAGCTTAGAAGCTCAACAGCGCGGTATTGCAATTAATTTAATACGTAATGGTTCCAGAGGTTTGTATTGGTTGGAACCTTTAGTTGAAGTCGTTACTGATGCGGGTCGTATCGCTTATGGCCCTGTTCAAGTGACTGATGTCAGTGCTTTGTTTGATGCTGATTTCCTTCATGGTGGCGATCATCACTTAGCTTTAGGCTCTATTGAGGAGCTAGATTTTTTTAAAAAGCAACAGCGTTTAACCTTTGCCCGCATTGGTAAAACAGATCCTATTAGCCTTGATGATTATCTTGCTAATGACGGTTATCGAGGTTTAAGCAATGCTTTAAAACAGTCACAAACTGATATTGTTAAAGCGGTCACTGACTCAGGATTGCGTGGACGAGGTGGTGCGGCATTTCCTACTGGGATTAAATGGAATACGGTTTTAAATACACCCTCTGAGCAAAAATACATCATCTGTAATGCCGATGAAGGCGATTCAGGTACCTTCTCTGATCGTATGGTTATGGAAGGCGATCCTTTTGTTTTAATCGAAGGTATGACCATAGCGGGTATTGCTGTGGGTGCTAACCAAGGTTATATCTACCTTCGAGTCGAATATCCACATGCGCATATTGCCTTGAATGCCGCTATTGAGAAAGCTTATGCAGCAGGTTACTTGGGTGATGATATCCAAGGTAGTGGCAAAGCCTTTCATCTTGAAGTTCGTTTAGGTGCAGGCGCTTATGTCTGTGGTGAAGAAACCTCATTAATGGAAAGTTTAGAAGGTAAGCGGGGTTTGGTACGTTTTAAACCACCCTTACCAGCAATTAGTGGCTTATTTGGTCAACCTACTGTCGTCAATAATGTTATTTCACTCGCCTCTGTGCCTATTATTCTTGATAAAGGTGGCGATTATTACCGTGATTTCGGCATGGGGCGTTCACGAGGTACCTTGCCTTTACAATTGGCTGGCAATATCAAGCATCCAGGTTTGTTTGAGTTTGCTTTTGGTTTAACCTTACGTGAATTACTTTATGATTTCGGTGGCGGTTCTGCTACTGGACGTCCTATAAAAGCTGTGCAAGTTGGCGGCCCCTTAGGTGCTTACTTACCTGAATCCCAATTTGATACCCCTTTAGATTACGAAGCCTTCGCTGCTAATTGGACGGTATTAGGTCATGGTGGTGTCGTCGTTTTTGATGATACGGCCGATATGGCTAGTTTAGCGCGTTACAACATGGAGTTTTGTGCTACTGAATCTTGCGGTAAATGCACGCCTTGTCGCATAGGTTCAACACGTGGCATCGAAGTCATGGATGAGATTATTAATGGTCAAGAGATCAGTAAAAATATTCCTTTGTTACGTGATCTTTGCAATACCTTACTAAACGGTTCGCTTTGTGCATTAGGCGGCATGACTCCCTATCCAGTCTTAAGCGCATTAAATCATTTCCCCGAAGATTTCGGTGTAACTGATACTAATAACGCAGCCTGATAACGACACAAGGAATTCATTATGAGCATTAATAAACAACAAGATTTCGGTACGCCTGCCAGCACTGCAACAGAGCAAGTTACCCTAGAAATTGATGGTTTTAAGGTCACCGCTCCAGCGGGTACCTCTATTATGAGAGCTGCGGCTAGTATAGGTATCGATATCCCTAAGCTCTGCGCCACTGACAGTATTGAGCCTTTTGGTTCCTGTCGTTTATGTGTGGTTCAGATTGAAGGCGGACGTGGTATGCCGGCTTCTTGTACGACACCTGTTGCTGAAGGTTTAAAAGTAAGTACCCAAAATCAAAAGTTAGCTGAAGTTCGTCGTGGCGTAATGGAATTGTATATTTCTGATCATCCTTTAGATTGTTTAACCTGTTCAGCCAATGGCGATTGCGAATTGCAAGATATGGCAGGTGCAGTAGGTTTACGTGAAGTCCGTTACAATCCTGTAGAAACTCATTTACATGCCGTTAAGGATGAAAGTAATCCTTACTTTAGTTTTGATCCTAGCAAATGTATCGTTTGTTCGCGTTGCGTTAGAGCTTGTGAAGAAACCCAAGGTACCTTTGCTTTAACCATTGATGGTCGTGGTTTTGACTCTAAAGTATCGCCTAGTCAGAACGAAGCTTTCATGGATTCTGAATGTGTGTCTTGTGGCGCCTGCGTTCAAGCCTGTCCAACAGCGACTTTAATGGAAAAGTCGGTCATCGATCATGGCCAACCTGAACATGCTATTGTCACGACTTGCGCTTATTGCGGCGTTGGTTGTTCTTTTAGAGCTGAAATGAAAGGCGAGCAAGTGATTCGCATGGTGCCCAATAAAGATGGCAAAGCTAATCATGGCCATTCTTGTGTTAAAGGCCGATTTGCCTTTGGATATGCTACCCATAAAGATCGCATCACTAAGCCGATGATACGTGCCAGTATCAAAGACGCTTGGCAAGAAGTGAGTTGGGAAGAGGCTATTAATCATGCGGCTTCAGAATTAAAACGTATACAAGCTAAATACGGCAAAGACTCCATCGGTGGCATAACTTCTTCACGTTGCACCAATGAAGAAGTTTATATTATGCAAAAATTAATACGCGCAGGTTTTGGTAACAACAATGTTGATACTTGTGCACGAGTCTGTCATTCACCGACTGGTTATGGTCTAAAACAAACTTTTGGTGAATCATCAGGTACCCAAGATTTTGATTCTGTTATGAAGGCGGATGTTATTTTAGTCATGGGTGCTAATCCAACAGACGGGCATCCAGTTTTTGGTTCAATGATGAAAAAGCGTTTACGTCAGGGCGCTAAATTAATTGTTATCGATCCACGTGAAATTGATCTCGTTGAAAAAAGCCCACACATTCAGGCTGATTACCATCTTAAATTGCGCCCAGGTACTAATGTTGCATTAATCAGCGCCTTGGCACACGTTATCGTCACTGAGCAGTTAATAGATGAGAATTTTGTTAATGAGCGTTGTGATGTTGCTTCATTTGATAAATGGAAAACATTTATTGCTCAAGAACAGTATTCACCTGAAGCTACTACTGACATTACCGGTGTTCCTGCAGAACAAATAAGAGCTGCTGCAAGACTTTATGCGACTGCCGGTAATGCAGCTATTTATTACGGATTAGGTGTAACTGAGCATAGTCAAGGTTCTACTACAGTTATCGGTATTGCTAACTTGGCAATGGCGACTGGTAATTTGGGTCGTGATGGCGTGGGTGTCAATCCTTTGCGTGGACAAAATAATGTTCAGGGTTCTTGCGATATGGGTTCATTTCCGCATGAATTTCCAGGGTATAGACATGTTTCTGATGAACAAACGCATCGTTTGTTTGAAGATGCTTGGCAGGCAGAATTAAGTTGGGAGCCGGGTCTACGTATTCCTAATATGTTTGATGCCGCGATGGATAAAAGCTTTATGGGCTTGTACTGTGAAGGTGAGGATATTGCTCAATCTGATCCAGATATTCAACATGTACATGCGGCATTACGTGCGATGGAATGTGTTATCGTTCAGGATATCTTCCTAAACGAAACTGCTAAATTCGCACACGTGTTTTTACCTGGTGCATCATTTTTAGAAAAAGATGGCACCTTTACTAATGCTGAGCGTCGTATTTCGCCAGTACGTAAAGTCATGTCACCTTTAGCGGGTTATCAAGATTGGGAAGTGACTCAAATGTTGGCTAATGCGATGGAATACCCTATGAATTACAGTCATCCATCTGAAATTATGGCTGAAATTGCTAGTTTAACGCCTTCTTTTGCCGGTGTGAGTTATGAAAAAATTGACCAGTTAGGCAGTATTCAATGGCCTTGTTATGACCAAGCTTCAGTAGGAACACCGATTATGCATGAAGAGACTTTTATGCGTGATAACGGTAAAGGTTTATTTATGTTGACTGAATATGTGGCAACTGAGGAACGTGTTACCAAGATGTTTCCTTTGATTTTGACTACCGGTCGTATATTGTCGCAATATAATGTCGGTGCTCAAACGCGTCGTACTGAAAATAATGCTTGGCATTCGGAAGATCTTTTAGAAATTCATTCTCATGACGCTGAAGATCGTGGCTTAAAAACGGGTGATTGGGTTGGTATTAAAAGTCGTGTCGGTGAAACGGTATTGCGTGCTTTAATCACTGATCGCGTTCAGCCAGGTGTGGTTTATACAACTTTCCACTTTCCAGAATCGGGTGCTAATGTTATTACCACTGATAATTCAGACTGGGCGACCAATTGTCCAGAATACAAAGTGACAGCCGTGCAAGTCAGTAAAGTGAGTCAGACTTCTGAATGGCAAGAACAGTATCAGGTATTTTCAGATAATCAGTTAGAATTATTGGCTCAAGGCTCACAGCATGACTAACGGCAATGCCGTTACACAATGTTTATCATTAGAATTAGGCTGGCCTAGTTATCAGCAGCGTTCTGTGGATTGTTGGCAAGGAAGCCAGCAATCTATTGAGCAGGATTTTATTGCTGAAGAAGTGCCTGTATCCTTGGTTTATAATGGCATTCCACATGTCGTTATGTTGACTACACCCACTAATCTTGAAGAGTTCGCTTTAGGTTTTAGTATTACTGAAGGTATTATTAAAGCTCCTCAAGAACTACTTTCAGCGAAAATTTATAATCGTCGTAGTGGTATCGAAGTACACCTTAAAATACCTGAGCAACGCGCCTTATGTATGACTGATAAAGGTAGGAATTTAACAGGTCGTACTGGTTGCGGGTTGTGTGGCGCAAGCACTTTAGAGCAGGCAATAAAACGTCCAGGTATTGTTGCTGGGGCTTTATCCCTAGATGCTCGTGTATTGTCTAGTGCATTAGCAGATATGAAATGTCGTCAGACTCTTAACGATTTAACGGGATCAGTTCATGCAGCAGCATGGGTAGTGCCAGGTCAGGGAATAGTAGATATACGTGAAGATGTCGGACGCCATAATGCCTTAGATAAACTCATAGGCTTATTGTTACGGAGTGGTAAAGACTTGGCGTCTGGTTTTGTTTTAGTGACCAGTCGCGCTAGTTATGAATTAGTACAAAAAACAGCTAGTGTCGGGATTACTATGCTAGCAGCTATTTCTGCGCCGACTGGTTTAGCTATTAGGTTAGCAGATGAAGCAGGACTTACTTTGATTGGTTTTGCGCGCGGAGATCGATGTGTGGTTTATAGTCATCCGCAACGTTTAACCCATAATTAAACTTAATTGAGCATTATGAAAATTAAAACTCTTATCAAAATGGCCAACAGTATCGGTGATTTTTTTAACGCAGAAAGCGATAAAGAACTCGCAGCTAATGGTGTAAAAAAACATATCTTAAGATCATGGCATCCTAGAATGCGTAAAGAATTAATTGCTTATTATGAGCAAGACGGTTCGGAGTTAAGTGATTTGGTTAAAGTGGCTGTATCTGGACTTGAGTCTGTTTAATATCTAAATATTTAGTTAAATTAATCTACAAAAGTCTGGGGGTCGTAAGACCCCCTGGTCAGTTTTGATAATGATCAGCCGTGCTTTCGATCTCGATGATATTTCTTATTTATTGCCCTGATCTAATACTGCTTTGGCGGCATCGGTTTCAACTTTAATTTTCTCTACTGCAAGCCGGAATTTATTTTGTTTCTCATTGGCTATTTTTGCAATGAGTGCATTATCGGCGTTAGCTTCATTGACTACACAGGTATTATAAATAATGGCTGCTTGCTGCCATTCATTGATAGCTTTTATACTTTGATTGTAAGTGTCAATATTGTCCTGCTTAATAACTGGAACTTCTGGGTCATTGCCACAAGAAGTCGGTGACCAAATATTATTATTAATTGAGCCGGCCATACAGACCGATATGCTGGCAGTTATCAATAATAAGGTAAAACAAGTTATTTTTATCATAGCTATGCCTCGTGTGATCATTAAGTTAATTATTTTTATTGACCTGCTGGTTCAGCAGAGTTGAAGAGTTTATGCTTTAGTGATCAATTCTGCAAATACAAGAGCCACTCAGACAGCACAAGTCTATTTGAGTGACTAGATTTTGGTACTACTTTTTGGTTTCTGTTTTAGTTGGAGGAGTTGTAGTATCACTCAATAAAATATCGCTACTATTTTTATCCAGGATCTTTTTAGTGATGCCTTTGATTTGGGTTAATTCTTCTACTGTTTTAAAGGGTCCCTTTTCTGTTCTATATTTAATGATAGCTTCCGCTTTTTTCTGGCCTATACCGGCTAAAGCGTCAGCAATGGTTTTTGCATCAGCGCTATTAACATTAACAGGGCTGGCTATAGCGATAGAGTTAACAATAAACACTGCTAATAACAACATTAACTTTTTCATGATTTTTCCTAATTGAGTAAGTAAGATAAATTGAATACCCTTGATGTTCAATAAACATGAAGTATTCATAAGAAAAGCTTAGTGGTTAATGGCAAATAAACAACGCTGAACTTAAAATTTATTTCGATTTAAGGCGCGTTGGCAATAATAATGGCTCGTTTAGGTGCAGGGTAACCTTCACAAGTTAAGTGTGGGTCATCTGGATTTAAAAAATCCTTGAGTGAATGAAAGTGCATCCATTCTGTGCTGCGCTGTTCTTCAATGCTAGTTACCGTCACATCAATTAAACGTATATTCTTAAAGCCACAACGTTTTAGCCAACTGATTAACGTGTCGCAACTGGGTAAAAACCAAACATTGCGCATCATCGCGTAACGATCTTCAGGCAATAAGCTCTCACCTAAGACACCGTCTATGATCAATGTCTCTAATACCAGTTCTCCACCCGATATTAAGCAATCTCTTAATTCCATGAGGTGAT
>CAIZMK010000259.1 GCA_903934035.1 uncultured Methylococcaceae bacterium | reverse complement strand
CTCCAACAGGATATAACTAACTAAAAGTTGATGCGGACTGTAACATAGACAGTTTCGACATCACTCTACTACTTTGTTTACGCTTTGCGTAAGTAATGGTCTTTGACCCAGTTTTAATTTTATCGACTAATTTACAAGCCGATAACTCAAATACAAGGCATTTTTGACCTCTATTCTAATTATAGGACGTTACAATGATTTCTTTGCACCGAGTCATGTTTGGGTAGCGCTGTTTCTACCCACCTTATGCTATCGAAAGGGTGGACAGTTGTGTAGGCTGGGATGAACAACGTGAATCCCAGCATTGGGTAGCGCCTGTTGCTGGGATTACGCTATGCTCCATCCCAGCCTACAACTAATGTGGGATCGTTCATTTTGCCTATGTATGATGATTTGCTATGTTAGAATGATCCACAATGATGGTGAGGACAAGAATATGACTGATGGTGAATTAAAAGCACTGGTGGCAAGTCTTGCTATAGATAGCAAGAACTTACATGAAGCGCAGCATGTTGAAAGCTTCGGATTATTTAATGATACTAGTGACTATAAACCCTACGGCTATGGCATTAGCCTTAATGTTATTGCTTGGTAATCATGCAAGTCTGGATTGCAGCCAAGTAGGTTGAGCTAACGGCTCTATCGTTAATCCAACATTCCACCTGAAGTCATGTAGGGTTGGCAGTGCTGATTGTGCCCACCTTATGCAATCTATATAGTGGACATAAAACACTGTATACCCTACTTGATTTTGTATTTTATATAGGTGTGAAGTTAATAAATTACTCGATAGTCAGACGACTACCTCCTCACACCCTACACTGCCGCTTAATTATCACTAAATGGATTAGTTATTTTTAAAGTATTCTCAATGATTTTGCCATGCTGCATATCTTCTGTATAAAGAACCTGACATTGATTGACCAAAGCCGCTGCAACTATAATGGAATCATAATACGAGAACTGGTGCTTAATTCTAAGCTCTGAAGCTAAAATAAATATTTCTTGCGTGAGATTTATAACAGAATAACGCTCATAACAGCTTTCTATAAAAGAGGTTATTTCATTTTCTAGGAACTGAAGTTTCTTAAGTAAATTATTACTGACTTCGTTGATTACCTGCACAGAAATTATTGATGTGTCGCTTAGAATTATATTTTTCGCAATAACTTGTTTAGTATGCATTTTGTCGCTAAAGGCATAAAGAAAAATATTTGAGTCAATAAAAATTTTATCGCTCATTAGTCTGTTCTCTGCTAAGAAAACTAATTGATGGATCTATGTGCCTTGGGTTGGTAGAAAATGTCTCAATGAAATCAGCTTGTTTCAAGTTCATAACAACATCAGCATCTTCGACCATAATAATAACTTTTGCTTTTTTGCTACTATAAATCTTGTGAAACGATTTAGGTATCTCAACTATTCCATTATGAATATTAGCTTCAAACTCAATTGCATACATAGTTATACCTTAATATTGATTGTCTAGGAGGCCGTCCGAGAATAGGAACCGTAGCGAGGGAAAGTAATTTTGAGTCAGATTTTTTGATCATTTGATATAAATAGTTTGTTCGTGTAACGTTGTGAGCGGGAAATCTGGCCTTGTGGCTTTTCCGCAGTAGGCCTTCTATTCTCGGACAGCCTCCTAGGGTAAGTTCAAGGAATTACAAAGCATCACAAAGCATCACTATATCATCATACATTAATTATTTGTACCCTAGGGAGTGAGACAATAGATATGTAGGGTAAGCGGTGCTGTTTGTGCCCACCTCTTATGCTATCGAAAGGGTGGGCAGTTATGTAGGCTGGGATAAACAACGTGAATCCCAGCATTTAGCTTCCCCCTTTGTAAAAGGGGGATCGAGGGGGATTTTATTAAGCCATAGGTTATTAATATTTAATAATAATTTTTTAATAGATCAAATCTCCCCTAACCCCTCTTTGCTAAAGAGGGGAATAAAAAGAATACTTTCATAGTCTCT
>CAIZMK010000258.1 GCA_903934035.1 uncultured Methylococcaceae bacterium | reverse complement strand
GGGAGATTGGGTATATTAAAAATATTCAATGAATATCAGTAGCCTATGACACAATAAATCCCCCTCGATCCCCCTTTTACAAAGGGGGAAGCTAAAATCATAATACTTTCACAGTCTCTATCGCTAACCCAGCCTACAGATTTTGCTCATTGTTCGTAAATGATAGTGCCACCGCCTATGGCTTCCTCCATTATTGCAGCAATACCATAGTCTGGATGTTTAATAGTGTGAATTAACATATTGATATTATGTCTTTTTGTATGAATAATCTTGGATTCATCAAGAATGCAAATTAGCTGTTGTAAATTGATAGATTGTGTTTTCATTTTGACTCGATACGTTAATGGTCTTAAGAAGAATTAAGCTGTGTTAATCATTGATAACTAAAAATGATCGTTAACTTGAATGAGAAATCTGATTAAAGATTTAAAAGGATTCTCTTCCAAGTGCGAAAAATTTTAATTGCTAAGATCATCATTAACAATTCGTAGTAATACCTATACGAAATGTATGAATCTAATGTTGGATATTTCTAAGTAAGGAAAAATAGTGGGTCAGTTAGTAGTATTCATCGGCATTATCATCACTACTGTATTTATTTATGAGCCGTAATAAAACTAAGACTGCGCCAGTGCCACCATTTTTTGGGGAGGCAGAACAAAAAGCCAGTACTTCTTGATGTTGTCGTAGCCAAAGATTTAAATTATTCTTTAAAACAGGAAGTTGGTCAGTTGAGCGATAGCCTTTACCATGGACAATATTTACGCAGCGGTAACCCGTTTGAGTGCAGTCATATAAAAACTGCAGTAGTTGCTGTTTAGCAGCATTACTGCTTAGGCCATGTAGATCAAGTTCTGCATCTAAACCAAAGTTGCCTTTACGTAGTTTTTTTAACACCGCCGTTTGTAGGCCAGATGCGACATAACTTAAACTATCTTCTAGTCCTACTGTGTCAAGATCAAACGCTGTAGAGAGCGTTAATGGACAAGTTAGCTCGACGTTAATTTCTTTTGGAAAAGGCTTGGGCTTGTGTTCAGTAGTTAACGGAATTTTATCGTTATTGACTGGACGAACTTTGCCAATAGTTTGGCGAAATAGATCAGAATCTTCTGAAGTTAATGTTTTTTTTACCACGATTGCTGATTTTATTAGGTATTATTGCTAATATGTGTGATTTTAAAGCTAATCTTGCTTCAGAGCGAATGAAAATGCATATTTTGTTAAGTAATGACGATGGCTACTTGGCTGAAGGCCTAGTTGCATTGGCTGAGGCTATGAGTGTCCATGCTGATATTACAGTGGTTGCTCCTGATAGAAATCGAAGTGCAGCCAGTAATTCTTTAACATTGGAAATGCCTTTACGTGCACATACTATGGATAATGGATTTATTAAAGTGGATGGTACCCCTACCGATTGTGTTCATTTAGCTATTACTGGTTTGTTAGAGCGTGAACCCGATATGATTTTTGCGGGCATCAATCACGGTGCAAATTTGGGTGACGATGTGCTTTATTCGGGTACTGTTGCCGCTGCTACTGAGGGACGTTTTTTAGGTTTACCTGCTGTTGCCATTTCATTAGCTGGTACTAATCCTAGTCATTTTGAAACAGCTGCTCATGTGGCAGTTGTATTATTGAAACAAATACTCAAAGATCCCTTGCCTAAAGATACTATATTGAATGTCAATGTACCTGATGTTGCTATTTGCGATTTAAAGGGCTATCAAGCAACAAGACTTGGACAACGACATAAATCTGAGGCTGTTATTAAAAGTGCCGATCCTCGTGGGCGTGTAATATATTGGGTTGGCCCTCCTGGCGGTGAGCAAGATGCTGGTTTAGGTACTGATTTTTATGCGATTAATGAAGGTTATGTGTCGATAACTCCCTTACAAATAGATTTAACGGCTTATGACAAAATCAAAAGCTTAGCAGCATGGCTGCCCTCAAAGGAGACTTTGTGAGCATTAGTCTTCAAGGCATAGGGATGACCTCGTTAAGAACCCGTGAGCGTATGATTAAGCGCTTGGCTGAACAGGGTATTACTAATAAAAGAGTGCTAGAAATTATGCGCGATACGCCTAGGCATATTTTTATGGATGAAGCTTTATCGAGTCGCGCTTATGAAGATACTGCCTTGCCGATTGGCTATAACCAAACGATTTCTCAGCCTTATATTGTTGCTAAGATGACTGAGCTATTGCTAGGCTCGGAAGGAAGATTAAAAAAGGTACTTGAAATTGGTACAGGTTGTGGTTATCAGACCGCCATACTCGCTCAGTTAGTGGATCATGTTTATACAGTAGAGAGACTATTACCCTTACAAAGAAAAGCAAAACTGCATATCGGCCAATTAAAATTTAAAAACATTAGTTATTTGTATGCAGATGGCAATGTGGGTTGGGCAGATTATGCACCCTTTGATGGCATATTAGTTTCAGCTGCGCCAGCAGAGATACCCACTATGTTATTAGAGCAGTTATCCATAGGAGGAGTTATGGTCATACCAACGGGTAGTAGTGGTATGCAAGTTTTGCAGCGAATAATACGTACCCAGAGTGGATACGAGACAGAAAATGTAGAAGCCGTTACTTTTGTGCCGTTCCTGTCAGGAGTAGAGTAGTTTTTTTTCGGTTGTTAATTTATACGTAAATGATCTAGCAAGACGTAACCCGTCTACTATAAAGCTTTACAGTGAGTTGTAGGCCGGAATAAGGCTTTACGAGCGTAAGCGAGTAAAGCGTTTCCGGCATTGGCACACTGCAAGTTTCTTATAGGCATGGAAACTTCAAAAGCAAGGTACAAAAATCATAAGCGCGTCCACCCAAAAGCTTAACGATGAGTGATGATGGCTTAGTAAACTAGATAAGTGATCTTGAAGATACTACCAATTACCATTTTTGCCATGGTCTTCTATGAATTTACTAAACTCAGTCGGTTCGTTGTATATTTCAAAAGTGAATTTTACAGGTGGATCATTAGGTGTTTCAAATTGCACGACTTCAATTTCAAATTCGGTAGCTTCAGTTAATAATTCGCCATCTTCATCATATTCAGCGTTAATGCCATAACAATCACCGTATACGCCCATCATTAGGTTGTCATAGATGCAGAAGTATTGTTCATCATCAGATTCATATTCTTGATCAGGTGACCATGCGGCAACGGTTGTAGGGTGAAGTTGCTTGAAGCTGATAGCTATTTCAATTTTTTGTTTATCTTTAATCATTTCTATGATGTGGTGGGTTTTAAGCGGCTTTTAACTAGAAGCACTTTCAATGTTCGAGAACTATCAGTGTCTAGTTTTCGATAAACTTCTTTCAGTCTCGTGTTTTTTGCGTATAGGGTCGGGTAGACCGTAGCTAACTCTAGGCTATTAAGGCTTCAAAACACCTCGGATAATATCAACAATTTTGTGTATATCTTCATCACTTAGGAATGGGCAAATGGGCAGTGAAAAACAAGTTGTTGATACATGTTCGGTAACGGGTAAGCTAATATCAGCACATTCTTCTTTAAAGACATTTTGCTGATGCAAGGGGACGGGGTAATAAACAGCACAGCCTATTTGATGATCTTGTAAGGCTTGCATAATGGCGTCACGGCGATCAGATAATAAAGTGTATTGATGATAAACGTGTACACCTAAACCATCTTCATAAGGCGTAATCAATGGTAAATCGGCCATGAGTTCCGAATACAAATGAGCGACATGACGACGACCTTGATTGTACTGATCGATACGTTTTAATTTGGCTCGTAAGATAACCGCCTGCATTTCATCAAGACGACTGTTATAACCAATCACATCATGGTAATAACGAACATTTGAACCATGATTACGTAATTGCTTAATTTTAGCCGCTGTTTCATCAGAGTTAGTCACGACTAAACCGCCATCACCAAAGGCACCTAAATTTTTGCTGGGAAAAAAGCTGTAGCCTCCCGCATGACCGATAGCACCGGTTTGTTTGCCATTAATGCTAGCACCAAAGGACTGACAGGCATCTTCAATTAATTTTAATTGATATTGTTCGCAAAGCTGCAAAATCTCAGTCATGTCGGCTGGCTGTCCAAACAGATGCACAGGCATAATAGCTTTGGTTTTAGAGGTAATTGCACTCTCTATGGCTTCTGGTGAAATATTGAAAGTCCTAGGATCAATGTCAACAAAAACAGGAATAGCGCCTACGTATTTTATAGCTTCAGCCGTAGCTATAAAGGTAAATGCGCTGGTAATGACTTCATCACCCGCACCAATACCCTCGGCAATTAAGGCTAAATGTAAAGCATCAGTGCCAGAGGCAACACCAATAGCATGTTTAACACCTAGATAAGACGCGGCTTCTTTTTCGAAAGCTTGTACATTGGGGCCTAAAATAAAAGCACAATTTTCTATAGTTTCAGCTAAGCCGCGCTCAACCTCATCTTTAATTTCAACATATTGAGCTTTCAGATTTACCATCGGTATCATGTTTTATTGCCTTATATCTTTTAGGTAGACGGGTCTCTACGAATGATTATGAAACTCTAAAATAGAGTTTGTTATTAACTTAATATTTTAAAAGGGCGTATGCAATACGCCCCTACGGACATCATCACAATAATATCGTTCTTATGTGTGAATAATTCAAAGCTAACTATTTATCACCTAGCAACTCGGTAATTTGGATTGCGGTTGCTAAGGCTCGCCGGCCAGCTTCTCCCGATACTAGAGGGGGGTGACCTGTTTGAATACAGTTTATAAAATGTTTTATTTCTTCAAGCAAAGCATCGCCGCCTTCGAAAACAGATTCTTCTGTTTCTATTTCAGGGATACCTGGAAACATTTCTTTGCTACCGGTGCGGTATTTGCTTAATACTCGATTTTGGAAGTCGACAGAAATATAGGAACTCGGCCTAAATAAGCGCATTTTACGTTCAAGCTTCATGCTGATTCGGCTAGCAGTAACATTGGCTACGCAGCCATTTTTAAAGAGTATTCTAGCATTTGCAATATCAGTGCCTTGAGTTAAAACCGCAGTGCCACTGGCATCAATACGTTCTACTTCAGAATCAACTAAGGCTAAAATAATATCAATGTCGTGAATCATTAAATCTAAAACAACACTGACATCATTAGCGCGAGGATTAAAAGGTGATAAACGATGTGACTCTATAAACAGCGGCTTTTCATCTTTATCTAAACCTAAAACGGCTGAATTAAAACGCTCTAAATGACCGACTTGCAAAATAAGATTTTTAGCCTTGGCAATGGCGATTAATTCATCGGCTTCGGCAACGGTCACGGTAATGGGTTTTTCAACCAAGACATGAACGCCGGCATTTAAAAAGTCTTTAGAGACTTGATGGTGAAGAGTTGTTGGCACCACAATGCTGACTGCATCAACCTGACCTAACAGTGCTTGATAATCGGTTAAGGCTTGGGCATTGTGTTTGTCTGCAACCGCTTTGGCAGCGGCTTCATTAATATCAACTACAGCGACCAATTCACAATCGGCTAATGAGGCATATTTTTCAGCATGAAACTTACCTAAATAGCCGGTACCAATAACTGCACATTTTAATTTCTTCATTTACTTTGGATATTTAATTTAACTTAAGCCGAACAGCATTCTAAAACACTAAGGGTATTAGTCGCGCATTGTCCGGTGATCATGGCTAGGTATTGTAATCGATCAAGAATTATTCATAAAATTTATGTGCTTTATCCAGCGTAAGCGATTGGCGTTAGTGACAACTGTTACAGAAGATAAGGCCATAGCTGCACCTGCAATCATCGGGTTTAATAAAATACCAAACCAAGGATACAGCAAGCCTGCAGCTACAGGAATGCTAATGCAGTTGTAGAAAAAAGCCCCGATTAGGTTTTGTTTAATATTAATAACCGTGGCTTTTGACAAGGAAATGATTTCGGGAATTTTTAACAATGAGCCTTGCAATATGACGATATCGGCGCTCTCAATGGCGACATCGGTTCCTGTACCTATTGCTATGCCAACATTAGCCTGAGCTAATGCCGGTGCATCATTGATACCATCTCCGACCATGCCGACGATTTCGCCTTGTTGTTGTAATTCCATTACTACAGCAGCCTTATCTTGAGGTAGTACTTGAGCTCTAACTTCTGAAATGCCCGCTTGTTTAGCAATAGCATGAGCTGTTATTTGATTATCGCCCGTCACCATAATAATGCGTAAGCCCAGATTTTTAAGGTGTTGTACTGCAAGAGCCGAGTCTTTCTTGATAGGATCCGAGACTGTAATAATGCCGACGATTTTATCATTGACGGCAAGCAACATTGGCGTTTGCCCTAGAGCCGATAATTTTTCTAAGTTATTATTATAACGACTAAATTTGATGCCTTTAGTCTCCATCAAGGCTTTATTGCCGAAGACTATTTGTTGATCCTTAATCGTTGCAGTCACTCCAAAGCCTGGTATTGCTTCAAAGTTGTGGGCTTTATCTAAGGGCAGTTGTTTAGAGGCTGCAGTTGCTAAAATAGCGGCAGCTAAAGGATGTTCAGAGCCAGATTCTATACTTGCAGCCCATTGTAAGATTTGATCTTCACTATAATCTTCGAGAGCGACTAGGCTTGAAACGCTGGGCTTGCCTTCGGTTACTGTGCCAGTTTTGTCGAGAATTAAGCAACTTAATTTTCCTGCAGTTTGTAACGCGTCACCTTTACGAATTAAGATGCCTGATTGTGCGGCTCTACCCACCGCAACCATCACAGAAATAGGCGTTGCCAAGCCTAAGGCGCAGGGACAAGCAATCACCAATACCGTCATTGAGGTGACAAAAGCATAGCCTAGAGAAGGTTCGGGGCCAAAAGTAAACCACATCAGGAAGGTTAGGGCAGAAATAACCAGAACTGCTGGTACAAAGACACTAGAGATTTTATCCGCCAAGCGCGCTATTTCAGGTTTGCTGTTTTGGGCTAGTCTTACACTGGCAACAATTTGTGCTAATGCGGTATCGCGGCCTATACGGGTTGCTTTAAATAGAAAGCTGCCTGTCTGATTGATACTGCCTGCTACCACTTCAGAGTCAATGGCTTTTTCTACGGGTAGGGCTTCGCCCGTCAACATGGCTTCATTAACGCTAGAATGGCCTTCGATCAAGATGCCGTCTACTGCAATCTTTTCACCAGGTCTGACGCGTAAAATATCACCTAAACCAACTTGTTCGATGGGAATGTCTATTTCTTCTGCATTTCGAATAACGCGAGCCGTGCGGGGTTGTAAGCCGATTAGTTGTCGAATAGCACTCGAGGTTTTACCTCGAGCTAAAGTTTCTAAGCCAGAACCTAGATTAATAAAAGCTAAGATGACCACAGCCGCTTCAAAATAAGCGTGTTTAGCTAAAGCAGGTAAAGTGTCGGCGTAATCGATCACTATGCAGGAATACAGCCATGCTGAACCTGTACCTAATGCAATTAAAGTGTCCATATTGGCTTGTCTTAAGCTAAGTGACTTGATAGCGCCACTGTAAAAATGCCAGCCAGAATAAATGAGTATCGCTAGGGTAAGAACAGCAATTTCTGGCCATAGCCATAGGCCAGCAGTTGAGCCGATTTCGGGTAGCCAGCTAAAATGTTCAGCGGCCATTAATAACGCACCAAAAGCGCCTGCGACAGAGGCCTTTTTCATTAATAACTGATAGCGTTGTAATTCTTGCTGTTCTTGCTCTGCCGGATCTTCAAAGCCTTCCATCACTGCAGCATCAAAACCAGCCTCTTTAGCAGCTTGCTTTAAAGCTTTTGGGTCTGCTGAACCTTGAATGGTCGCAGTATGATCAGCAAAATTAACGCTGACTGCGCTAACGCCCTCGACTGCCGTCAAAGCACCTTCAATAGCACTAACACAGCCCGCACAGCGCATACCTAAAATAGATAAACGTATCTCAGTAGCAGTCTCTTCTGAACTCATGGCTTTTACCTAGCTGCTGTTTTTTGATGAGATTTATACCTCAAAACCTGCGTTTAAAATGGCAGTTTTGAGGGTAGCAATGTCAGTCAGTTCATTATTGTATTCAATACTAACTTCATTGTTCTTAGCCGATGCGCTGACTGAAATTACACCTGGGATGACTTTAAGCTTTTCAGTCACATTGGTCTCGCAACCACCACATTTCATGCCGGTAACAGTTAATGTTTGAGATTCAATCATATTTAATTCCTCCGCCAAATTAGGCTTGATTATAGGCTTCAGATAAATAATTTCCAAAATATTAGCTAACATTAGGTAACTGATGTTACGCAGTCGTCATTCAGCGGTTTAAAAAAACACATAATGAGGTCGCTATCGCGACGTTATGTTAATCGGGTAATCGCACCCGAAGGCGAGATACTTTCTTTTGCTCCGCCAAAAGAAAGTATCCAAAGAAAAGGCGGCTCGATTGCAGCTCGATCTGCGCTCCTCGGTTTTGTCGGGGGTCGGTAGAGAGGGCTTCCTGCCCTCCTACCGACGCGCGGCATCCATGCCTCGCCCCTACGGGCTAATCCCAACAAAACCTCCGGTGCTCGGCGCGGCAAACGAGACTAAAACGACTTTACTGCGTAACATCAGTTAGATAAGTAGGAGCGACAAATTCGCCGCGTTTCATCAGTTGTAGGCCGGAATAAGACTTTACTAGCGTAAGAGGCTGCGAAAGTATTATGACTTTAGCTTCCCCCTTTGTAAAAGGGGGATCGAGGGGGAT
>CAIZMK010000257.1 GCA_903934035.1 uncultured Methylococcaceae bacterium | reverse complement strand
GCAAAAGTTTTTGCACTTTCCTTATACTGTGTTACTACCCACATTAGTGGAGTTCAGTTTGCTTTTGTAGAGGCGACAGATTCGCCCTGTATCATGAAATATTCGATTACTGGGCGAATCTGTCGCCCCTACAGCTAAAACGCTTTTTTCCTATCCTTTAAATGAGGATAGTGACCCAAACCCTTCCCTTGCCAGAGGCTGATCTATATCAAAAGCGTTCATTATTAATACTTTCACAATCTCTTTAGTCACTCCCACAGACTAAAAACCCTTAACTGTTGGCGGTACCCTAAAATAATTCAATCTTATTTCATGCGATGACTTATACAACAATTAATAACGATAAACCATCATGCCTTACCGTTAGGCTACAATACTTTTTAGTTACGATTCAATAAAGGTGCTAGGTGTTGTTCGACCATAGCTTGCCCTTGCAAGAGTGATAACCAGTCTTTAGGTAAGCCTTGATAACCATAGCGTAAGCCTGCTAACCCACCTGCCACACAAGCAGTGGTATCGGTATCATTACCCAAGGCAATGGCCTTGCGGATGACTTCTTTAAAACTATCAGAGCGCATAGCAAAATCTGCACTCCATAGCGTATCGACGACATAACCTGTACCTTGTGGATGATGTCTTTGAGGTGCGTTTAAAATAATATTAAGTTCAGCACGTTCAGTTTTATTAAGATACTCTCTTAGTTCTTCAGCTAAAGCGTCGGGTGAATAATAATGACGCTCTTCTATCAATCGCTTTGCCATTAAACAATACAAGGCACAGACAACGCCACTACGAGCATGACCATGTGTAGGCAAGCCTTGGCGTATGGCTAAACTCACTAATTCAGCATCGTCACCTTGATGCCATAAGGCTAAGGGCAGCACTCTCATTAAGGCTCCATTACCATTGGCATATTCATCGCGTTCAGCCGCCTCTTCTACCGCGATGCCTTCTTGTATGCGAGTTAATGCAGTGCTGGTTTGTATGCCGCAATCAAAGACTTTGCCATCGGGAGTATAAGCACCTTGTTCCAACCATAGACAAAGCTTATTGCCAAAATCATCTAAATTTAAGCCTTGATTCTGGCATAAACTGTCAAGCAGTGCTAAAGCCTGCGCGCCATCATCTGTCCAAGTACCCATAGGAACAGCGGGGTAAGTTGCATTAAAACCTCTGGGTGGCAGCATATCAATTTTTTCAAAGGCTGGGAGTTGCTCCGCTGAGTTAAATTCATACGGACACCCGACTGCATCACCTAGCAATAAGCCATAAAGACCACCGCGCAAGATATTGTGATGTTCATTAAGATCACGAGACATAATCATTTAGATACCTGTGTTGATATTGAAGTAGAATTTTTCATGAGAAATGTTGTTGCGCTATTTTAATTAGCAATCTGATTGGTAGCCGTGCTTTTAATTGATTTAAGTGACTTCTGAATGCTTGTTTATTATTTCGCAGTGTTGCAACAAATAACGCCCTATTTAGTTATTTAAGTTATTAATGATTGATAGCTTTGATTGCCCAAAAATAATTTTTAGCCATTTAATTCACGCCAGCATTCAATTAGTCATAATTTGTCGCCATGTTAGCAAATAATAGATTCGTCCGCTCATTTATGAATGGCGACATTAAAATTATTTTTAACTTTACCGACTAAAAATAGCTTATCTATGAAATCCACAAAAAACAGCAATGATGAAGTCTCTGCTTTTGCTAATGCGGGCGGCGAAATCGGACAATATGACAATTTTAATTGTGATGCACAGACTCAATCCAACTTCGAGGAAGAAGCTGACATTGTAAAAACTAAGCCTATGAAATTAGCTGGAAAAGTTCAAGAGTGGTTAAACCATTTAGAATGGAATGATGAAATTAATCTTGATGAAGAAAACCAAACATCGAGTGTGAGCTTTTATTATTCAATCAAAAATCAATCATTCAAGGTGTGGATTGAAACAGACGAAAAGCGCGATGTATTAAAATTTTATTTTTATGCACCTTTTAATGCTTTAGCTAATAAGCTGAATGACTGCGAAACTTTATTTAATTACATCAATGCCTGTAGCAAATGGGGTGCAATAACTTGCACTGATACACAAGGCACTATTAGATGGCGACATTGCATAGACTTTGAAGGCACTGACCCTTCAATTGCAACTATTAATAATGCCTTTAATGTGGGTAACCATTTATTTGAACATTGGTTTGATGAAATCACTACGGCTGCACTTACTAAAACATGCGCTAAAGACATTATTGATCAACTCATGAATAAATCAGAGCCTGAACTCATTGAGGAAGTAGTGCTAGAAGAGTTAGAAAGCAACTTTGATAAGCTGGAAACAGACTCAGAGCAAGATGCTTTATATGATGAAGCGATCAAGTTTGTTACAGAGTCGCGTAAAGCAAGCATTTCCAGTATACAGCGACAATTTAAAATCGGTTATAACCGTGCGGCAGTGATTGTTGAGGCGATGGTAGAACGAGGTATTTTGAGCGAATCTGATACTGATAACGAAAGGATTGTTTTAGCGCCACCGCCTATTTAGCTGGTTAAAAACTGACATTATTACAATAGACTCTACCCT
This sequence comes from uncultured Methylococcaceae bacterium, assembly GCA_903934035.1. GTDB lineage: Bacteria > Pseudomonadota > Gammaproteobacteria > Methylococcales > Methylomonadaceae > Methylobacter_C. Next base: position 639 of record CAIZMK010000257.1, on the reverse strand, counting down.
CTACTTCAAAAGGTTTTACGATGTTTGCCGATACTTTGATTGAAAAAATACAAAAATCTCAACACCTAGTTATTCTTACTGGCGCGGGTGTCTCTGCAGAATCTGGCATTGCTACCTTTCGAGATGCGTTAACGGGCTTATGGAAAAAATATGAGGCTGAAACGTTAGCCAGCGAACAAGGTTTTAGAGCTGATCCAGCTTTGGTTTGGGGTTGGTATGAATGGCGACGTAAACGGGTTTTACAAGCCCAACCTAATCCAGCCCACTACGCTATTGCTCAACTAGCTGAGCAGATACCCAAGGTCACGCTGATAACGCAAAACGTGGATGATCTGCATGAACGGGCAGGCAGTCAAGATGTCTTGCACCTGCATGGCAGTTTGCATCAGCCTCGTTGTTTGGAGTGTGATCAAGCTTATGATTTACCAGAACAGACTGTATCAAAAGACACTGCTAATGTGGAGAACCGTATTGATCCGCCTCATTGTAATGACTGCAATGGCCCTATTCGTCCAGGTGTCGTTTGGTTTGGTGAACAACTCCCTGTTGATGCTTGGAAATTAGCTCAAGAAGCCTGTCGACAATGCGATTTGATGCTGGTAATTGGCACTTCTGGAGTTGTTTGGCCGGTCGCTGATT
>CAIZMK010000256.1 GCA_903934035.1 uncultured Methylococcaceae bacterium | reverse complement strand
GTATGCAATACGCCCCTACGATCTTCACCACAATGTTATCGTTCTTGCGTGGGAATGCTAACAATTATTTGTGTAGATACCTATGTTGCTAAAGAGGGGAAAAAAGAATACTTTCACAGTCTCTGTTGCTTCATCCCAGCCTACGTATAGGGTGAATCTGTTGTCCCTACAAAATGCTTAACTGTGGACAGTGACGCTCCGCGTGGAAATGATGAAAATAGCTGCGTAACATCAGTTATTAATGTAAGTTTTTTCCTGTTTCAGAACTGGAGTCATTATCATTCTGCCATGCCTTTTGATAAATTCCGGTTAATTTACGCTTAAATTCATCAGAGATCAGCCTAGAATCTTGCTTACTTTTTACTACGCGGGGCGTGATCAGAATAACTAGTTCGTTTTTTGTTCTTTTATAAGTGGTGTTGCCAAAAATTGAACCTATCCATGGTAGATCATACAATAAAGGTATGCCGCTTTTGGAGGCATTATTAGTATCATCAATTAAACCGCCTAGTACGATAGTTTCTCCGTCATTGACAGCAATCGAACTTTCAATTTCTTTTTTCTGAATAGTCGGCGAGGTAGAGACCCCAGTTGTTGTTAATACCGGCACACTAAACACCTGCTTGATGTCCATAATAACCATGCCATTCGCATTAACTCTAGGAGTTACTTCTAAAGTCACCCCTGTATCTTTATATTGAATTGAACTACCTAGTGCTATAGTTGGTGATGAGCCACTGGCTACCGGTAAAGATGAAGTGCTGGTTTGTATGGGCACTTGATCTCCGACATTTATTTTAGCTTTTTGGTTATTTAATACCATTAAAGAAGGTGATGAAATGACATTCAGATTACCTTTATCAGCTTGTGCGCTTAAAACCGCATTAACGGCTCCTGAATTATAAACTGCACTTAAGCCACCGGTGGCATAGGCCGATGTTGCTGAATAGGCAATATTTCCTAATTGAGTACCACTTAATCCATTGCTTATTGCGCTGCTCCCTTTGTTTAAATACCATGCGATACCGTACTTTAAATCATCGGTTAAATTAACTGAAGCGATTGTGGCATCAATAAGTACTTGCAACGGTACAATGTCAAGCTGTTCAATAATAGGTCTAATGACTGCATACTCTTGCGCAGTAGCAACAACAACGACGGCATTATTAGCTTTATCGGCTATTATTTTTACATTGTCGACACTAGAAACCTTAGCAGTGCCTGTCGCTGCACTGCTATTTGTGTTGGCAGTCGATTTTTTAGGCGCTGATGTTTCGGGCGTTGGTGTATCGGTAGGTGATTTATTGGTTATTGAAGCAGCTGTTTGTCCTGGCGTTACTTTTGCAGAGCTTGATTTGTTTTGTGCGCTGGTAAATATTTCATTCAAAGTGTTTGCTAGTTCTTCGGCATTGGCGTGTTGAACTTTATAAACATTGACACCGCCGCCTCCTGAGGAGCTGTTGGCTCTGTCAAGTCTAAGCACCCAGCTTTCGATATCTTTTAAATAGCGACCTTGATGAGTAACGGCTAAAACTGCATTTAAACGCTGTATAGGCATAAATTGAAAAAAGCTAGATTCATCGTCCTTGCTTTTGTGTTGAAAAATTCCTTCCAATTCTTTAATAACAGTTTCAGGATCAACATGAGCCAAACTGAACAAGCCAAAAGAACGGCCTTTTAATAGGTCAATATCAAAGGTGCTGACCAGATCGACTACCCGAGCAATTTCATCAGCAGTACCCGAGGCCACTAGAATATTGCGACTTTCATTAATATTGAGTATGGTTTTCTCTTGGACTAACGGTTTTATAATGTCGGCAACTTCTTGAACAGCCACATTTCTGACAGGAATAACGCGAGTTTGATAACCTATTTTGCTGCTGGTAGTGTTAGAAACAAATAAAGCTTCAGCAACGGGTTCAATATGATAAATTCGACTATCTTTAACTAAGGCTGCATTGTTCATACGCAGTACCATTTCTAAAGTCGGTATTAATTCTTCTTTGGTAAGTGCTTCGGTCGTTTGTAAGGTGACTTTACCCGCTACTTTGGGGCTAAGGACATAGTTTTGGCCAAGAATGTCACTTAAGATGACTTTGGCTACTTCGCCAAGGTCAGCATCGTCAAAATTTAAGCTATAAGTCCCAGTGCCAGTAGGAGTGACTGCTCTGTGTTGAGTGATCGTCTCGGGGACAAAACGATCCGTTCCTGGATAAAGTTCCGTTGTTGTGGTTTTTGTTTTGGTTGCTGTTGGACTATTTTGCAATTGTTTAAAGGCAGCATCCTGCTGTTCTTGTTGTTCTGAAATGACTGGAGTCAAAGCTAACTTATCCACTGTAAAGGGTTTTAATGCTTCACAGCCCGATAAAGATAAGCTGATTAAAAGAACGCAGGAGATTGATTTTTTATGGGTTGTCATGGTTAATATTTAAAACCGCCTACAGCGGATTAAGGGTTATTAGGTGCAATAAATGGATTAAAAGGGTTAGGTGTTTCATTAGGCGGCGGTGTATTGGGTGCTACTGCCTCAGGAATACTTGGGATTTTAGATAATTCTTTCGATTTTTGTTTTTGCAGAAATAATGCTTTAGGTTGGTTGTTTTGTTCTAGTAGAACTCGATCTTTATAAATTTGAGTGACTTTCCAGCCATCTAGATCTGTTCCTACGGTTAGTTTGCGATAAGCATTTTTAGGGGTTTTGCTTGCAGTGTGACTAAACAACGCTGCTGGCCCTTTGGGTGTGGTATAAATTCCGTTTAATTGCCAATCAAAGGTATTGATGAATGAACCTGCAGTTAGTGACGTTTCTTGCGAAAATTCTTTGACAGGTCTTCTACCTTTAGTGAATAAAGGTCTACTTACTAAATCTATATAAGATGTTTCTGGTTGTTGTAGTAGGTCTATAACGGGCATTTCGTCCAGCGATAGCTCTGCATGCATTGTATTTGTTGAGTTAAATAGGTGTTTTTGTATCCATAGGTTATATAAAAATTCGCCTATGATAATCAAAATACACACCATACAAATCCCCGCTAGTACATTAAGGCGCTTACGGTTCATTCTGCTGGTTTTCTCATAAAACTAACCGCTTGAAAATTTACGTTTAATTTATTGCTGGGTTCGATCTGATGGGTAATATTGTTCATAGTCCCGTTCATAGGTCTTATATCAATTTGGTCAATAATAATAAATGGTGTAGAGGTTTCTATTTTATAAAGTACTGATCGCAATACTTCACTACTTCCGAACATTCTTACACTTATAGCTATTCTACTAAATTTATTTTTATTGTTGACTGGAAGCGCTTGAGTACTAGTTAATTCACCCCCCGCATCAATGATTGCTTTCTTAATAAAGGCCTGCATTTCAGCTGATGCTAATGCATCTGTTTCTTGGCTATTAAAATAACCTTGTTGATCATGTTGCTGTTTAATTTTAGCCATACTGGCAGTAACCGTATTTTTTGTTGCTAAAATTCGTTCATATTGTTGCAATCTGAACATCAAGTCATTTTTAGATTTATTAAGTTTTAGGCCTTTGTTAAGTAAAGGTACTATAACGATTAAACAAATCATAAACACTATAACAATTAATAAGCCTACTGCAAGCCAGCGTTGCTTGTTCTGAATATTCACGATCTGCATTAATGCGCTCCTGTTAGAGTTACATCAACAGAAATCTGGAATCGTTCAAGCTTATTGATAGCATCTTGGATTACCGGTGATGCAAATCGGACATGGGCAAATAATTCAGATGCTTCAAGGACTGCTATAAGCGTTGATGCTGTTGGTGACTCTCCTTGTATTTGGAGGTGTCCGTCTGAATATTGTACATAACTTAACCAAGTATCATCATTGATAACTGAGCTTAAGGTATTTAGCATTTCAAGCATGGCAGGCGCGGCACTTTTTTCGGCAAGTAATTGACGAGTTTCATCTATCGTTGCATCTATGTCTTTTTGCAAGGCTTTGACCTTTTTGGCATCTTTTTCTAAAGCATTGGTTTTGAGTTGTAAAGCGTCAATGGTTTGACTTTCAAGCCAGATAGGTGTTGCGACAACCGCTACTAATAATAAACAGGTAATTATTATTAATGTTGAATTAATTATACGAGTTATTTTTGGCGTTTTTTGTCTTAGTGGAACAGGCAGTAGATTATAGCTGTCATCAATTTGATTAAGATCTAGGATTGGATCGTCATAATAAGCTAATTGTGGTGATAAGCCCATAGTGATGCAGTCATCAAAAAGCCCATCAAGAATAGCTCGAGTCGTTAATATTAACATGACTCTAATCTGTCCAAGTTCCTTATTAGCATTGAGCAGTTTAACTGAGAAATAAACTTGTTCAGGCTGAAAGGGGGTGTAGCGATCCAATTCGTATGATACAACTTGTAAAAGATTTTCTTTTGCCACATACGGTAAGCTCAGTTCTTTTTGAATAGCGTACTGGCTAGGCAATTTAAGTATTACCTGAACTTTAGTGAGTCGCTCATCTTTTTCTCGCAAAGTTTTAAACTGTACTAGGCCAGTTTCATTGCGATCCACTGTCGCTAGTAGTTCGGATTGTTCATTGTATCGATAAGTGAGTGTGAGCTGATTGCCATTCGGGCTTACGATGAGATAGCCTTGTTGGTCGGTGACCCATTGCTTAAGTTTGGCTGGGACTAAAAAGTCTAGTTCACGCGTCCACCAGCGTAAAAACTGTTTATAGTCGATGTCAATTGTTGAGTTCAGGTTCAGCATATTGTTTTACTAATAATTCGCTCATTGTATTAACAAATAATGACTTATTAGTCGTTAGTTGCTGCCATTTTAATACTTGAAAAGGGTTTTGTTGAGATGTAGTGTTTTGGGAAAACTCTAATGGTTTTATCACTACCGATATTATGGCATTAGTCTCATCATTCAATATTGCTTCGGATATTAGCGTTAGTACATTTGTTTGTTCTGTTTGTATTGCTATAGTAGGCTGTTCGCTTATATTAGTTTGCCCTAAGCTAGATGGAAATAGCGGTATTGGTAAGTTGTTTATTGCACTGTCCAATCGTACCTTAATATAAGAGTCTATCAAGCTAGTATCCAATCCTGGGATTATATTTAAAACTTCTTTAGTTGCTAGTTGTTCGGATACTTTGGGTTGTCCAGAATAAACCGTGATTAAAGGTTCTATTTGAGAAAATAGCGATTCATTCATACCCAATACTAATTGTAATTCTTCAAGGCTTTCAAAAGGTTTGTTTCTAGGTTGATAACTTAAGCCCGCGTCTTTATATTCTTTTTTTTCGGCACCATCAATATTTATTAAGTCATCAGCATCACGCCAGTCCATTATTGCAGCGACTAATTTTGATTTTTGTTCTGCTTTGTCAGTATCATAAAGCATTAAAGCTTCGAGCATGGCTTGATCGGCTTTATTGATGTCTATCTTGCCTTTTTCTGCTAAAAGTCGTACACGAATTTTTGCATCGTTAGAGATTATTTCATAAACGCTACCGTCTGTACGCCAGCGTTTATTTTGATCAGGCGTTAATAACATCAATTCTGCTATGGCTATCCCTGATTCGGCAACTGCTATAGCTTGAGCATTGTTTTTAATACTCATAGTAATAGAGGACTCCCTACGCATACTCAGTGCGAAACTGCCGGCCATAATGGTCAGTAAACTTATTACCCACAGTACCAGAACCAATGCCATGCCTTTTTGTTTTGTCATTAATCCGATCTAGGGTTATTGAAATTGATAGGGGCATTGGCCGAGTTACTATTGTTATTTACGCCATCAACTTTAAGCTCAATAATCATTTCTGGATAAATAATGGTATTTTCTAGGCTGATGTTGATTTTAACTAATTGAGGCAAGTTATTTTTAACTAGCCATTCATCCTGCCAAGTTCCTGGGCTGATACCGTCAGCAGAACCAAAATAGCTCAGGCGAAAATCACTAACATGGTTAATTAATGTTTCTTCTGCATTATTCCATGATGCTCCATCTGATAATGGAAAAAAGGGTCTTAGTGTAACATTGACAAATCTATCATTATTGTCGGAGTGTAAATCGACAGAAAATAGCTGTAGCCCAGATCTACCTGCACTGGCTGGTAAAGCTGAAACAAATTGCAAAGATTGGGCTGTACCTTGAAAAGAAAAGGAATTTCCTTCAATTGAAAAATCATTCCATAAGGGCTGTGCCAATGATAAATGCTGATGAAAAAAATTATAAACGACGGCATAATCATTCACTTCGGTGATTTTGTTCTCGCCTTTTTCCCAGCTATCCGCGCAAATCTTTAAGCTACCAAACAGTAATACCATCATCATGCTTAATAAGGTCATGGCAATAAGTACTTCAATTAGAGTAAAGCCTTGAGTTTTTTGCCTCATAAAGGTTTATTTATTAGCTTTAATTTGATTAACTCAATTTGTCTGTCATTGGCATTACCATTATCCCAATTGACGGTGACCTTCACTTTAAAAAGTTCCGCTTTTTGTAAAGTTGCATCAATGTTTTCAGGATTGAAAATAAATGGACTGATTTCAATTTGCCAATGATAGATATTGTTTTCGGAGCCCTCATAGAGTCCGATTTGCAAAGGTGTTTCTATACCCGTTTTAGCCATTAAACTTTCAGATAGTTGTACAGCAGTTGTATAGTTTTCGGCGATGATAGCGGTATTAACGCCTGCTGAAAATATCTTCAACAAAATACCTAGGGACAGGGCTAGAATTGAAAATGCAATTAAGATTTCCAATAAAGAAAAGCCTTGTTGTTTATTTTGTGGCATCAATGTCACCAAGTTTAATTTGGCCAGTTAACCAGTTGATATTAATTTCTGCAGCAAGTTTATCTTGTTCTAGGGTAATTCTTCCTCCAGTCGATGAACCATCAGGGAAAAACCGAATATTTCCTATGCCATTTCCGCGAACTTCGCTTTGTGCGGTGACTACGGTAAGGGAAATGCTTTTAGGAATAATATAACTTTTAGGTCGATCGCTCACGGTATAAGTATTTTCGGTAAGATCAATAGTCATGGTTGCTTCTTGATGCAACATTAATGATTGTCCCCGTGTATACCTCAAAGCAGAAACCATATCTCTGCTTGCTACCCTAATGGCCGTAGTACTATGTCCTGACGACAGATTAATTCCAACTACTGAAAAACCCAATACCATAATAAATAATACGACTAGCAACTCAAGCAGGGTAAAGCCATTATTTAGTGTTAATCGTCTCATAAGTTTTCGTTGAGTTAATCGATTATTGATGACTAGACAAGTGAAAGTTGCGTTATCGTTACATTATTACACCGTAAGGACAGGTCGCGAGCTGTCCCTACATTACGATCGACAGATTCGCCACGTTTAAATAGACGAAGGTACTGGGCTAATTTGTCGCCACTATGTTCAGATTTTTTCCTTGAACATTAAGTATCAGTTACTATTACCAACTAACAATATCTTGATCTTCACCTTCACCGCCTTCTTTATTGTCAGCACCAAAGGTGTATATATCGAATTTTCCATGTTCACCAGGTGAAACATAATGATATTCTTGTTGCCATGGGTCTAAGGGGATTTTAGATTTACGTAAATAAGGGCCATTCCAACGCTTGCTGCTATCAGGAGTTTCTATTAATGCTTTTAAACCTTCGTCACTGCTTGGATAATTGCCTACATCGAGTTTATACATATCCAAGGTGGCTGCTAAATCTTCAATTTGCACTTTTGCCGCTTTGGTTTTGGATTCTCCCATGTGCTTCATGACTTGAGGTCCTACTATTCCTGCCAGCATGGCAATGATGCCTAGTACGACTAATAACTCAAGTAAAGTAAAGCCTGATTCTGATAGAGGTTTAATTTGTTTCATGGTTAGTATTGTTTCCATTAAAAAGCTAGATCATTGACGCTTAAGATAGCCAATAAAATTGACACGATGATACCTGCAATCATCAATCCTAAACTAATTATTAATACAGGCTCAAGAAAAGCGAGTAGTCGCTGTATGGCTACCCTGAGTTGTTTGTCATATATAGTGGCTACGCGCAGCAACATTTCTTCCAGTCGCCCTGTTTCTTCACCCATTTTAATCATTTGCATGGCCATTTTAGGGAACAAATCCATGCTTAATAAGGCATCTGATAAATGTTTACCTTGTTTTAACTGTTGTTCTGCATCCTCAATAGCTGCCGCCAACACCAGATTTTCGACAGTTTCTCTCACTATGCTTAATGCTGCCAGTAATGAAACACCATTGCCAAGTAACGTTCCTAGGGTGCGACTGATGTTTGCAGTTTCTTTATGGGTAATAATTGTTCCGGCTAATGGAAGTTTTAAAAAACGACCATCCCAGACTTTTTTTGTTAAAGGGTCAGCTAGTTGTAATTTCATATAGCTAGAAATAAAAATAATACTGACTAATAATGCCCACCAATAACTTTGTAGCCATTCTGCTAATGTCACCACAATTTGAGTTGAGATTGGTAGGGACTTGCCTGCACTTTCGAACATTTCAGTAAATTGCGGCACCACAAAAGTGAGCATTACAAATAATGAGGCTAATGACATTACCAGTAATATGGCAGGATAAATTAATGCTGTACTTACCGTGTCTTTTAATTCTTGCGAGCGCTCCAGATATTCAGATAGCCTAGCCAAAACCGATCCGAGACTACCACCGGCCTCACCCGCTCGTATCATGTTCAAATAAAATTTACTGAATATGCCTGATTGTTGTTCTAGGGCATCGGCCAGGGTTGCACCACCCTTAACTTTGTCGAGCACTCGGGCTATCAATTTACTTAATTGAGCCTGGTCTTCAGTTAAATCTATTAAGACGAGTAAAGATTTATCCAAAGGTAAGTCAGATTCTAATAAAGTGGCCAGTTCTCCAGTTAAAAGAGCAATGTCTTTCTGTGATAATTTAGATTGTTTTGCTTGCAAGCCCAAAAATGATCGACTATTAGCAAGCGCAACACGAATTGGGAGATAACCTTCTGAATGTAAAGCCGCAATCAAATTATGCTCATTGATGGCGTCTCTAATACCTTCTTCTGTTTCACCCATATTATTAACGGCTTTATAAGTAAATAGAGGCATCTTAAGTTTCCGCTGTGACTCGCATAACTTCTTCCAGAGTAGTAATGCCTTGTATGACTTTAACGAGGCCATTTTCATAAAGTGTTTGCATGCCTTCAGCAATCGCTAGTTTTTGAATGGCACCGGCTTCTTCATGAGCCATGATCAATTTTCGGATGGGATCAGTCATAGGTAAAAACTCAATAATAGCGAGTCGTCCTCGGTAACCCATACCAGCGCAGGCCAGACAGCCAACTGGTTTGTATAAAACAATATTAGCTTCGGAACTAAATCGACGTAGATTTAGACTACTGACAATTTCCGGTTCGGCGATATGGGCTACTTTACATTCGGGACATAGTTTTCTAACTAAGCGTTGCGCTAAAATGCCATTGACTGTTGAGGTCAGTAAATATTCCTCCAGACCCATGTCTAGCAAACGTGTAATACCGCCGGCAGCATCATTAGTATGCAAGGTCGATAATACTAAATGCCCAGTAAGAGCAGATTGAACTGCAATTTTTGCAGTTTCAAGGTCACGCATTTCGCCGATCATAATTACATCAGGATCTTGTCGAACTATAGAACGTAGTGCTGACGCAAAGCTTAAGCCTATTTGCGGTTTTGCCTGAATTTGATTAACACCTTCCATTTGATATTCTACCGGATCTTCAACGGTAATGATTTTGCGTTCAGGAGTATTCAATTGTTTTAAGGCGGCATACATGGTGGTTGATTTACCACTGCCGGTAGGGCCGGTAATCAGAATAATGCCATGTGGCAGCGATAATATATCAATAAATTGCTGTAAATGACGTCCAGCAAAACCTAGTCCTGCAAAATCCAATACGGTATTTTCTTTATCCAGTAAACGAATCACGACACTTTCACCATACATGGTTGGTATGGTTGATACCCGTAAATCTAATTCTTTGCCTAACATTTGCACTTTAATACGGCCATCTTGAGGCAAACGGCGTTCGGCAATATTCAGTTTAGCCATAATCTTAATTCGAGAGATCACTGCAGCCGTTGACTTCACGTTGGGCGCGTCAATTTCTTGCAAAACGCCATCTATACGTAGCCTAATTTTTAGGGTTTGTTCAAAAGGCTCTACATGTATATCTGAAGCCTTGGTTTCTATGGCTCGCTGCATAATCAAATTAACCATTTTGATGACAGGCGCTTCACTGGCCAAATCTTTTAAATGTTCTAAATCATCTTCGCCAAAATCATCGCTATCATTAGCGGCGAGATCATCTATCAATTTATCCATTTTTGATCGATCTTCACCGTATTGAAAATCTAGGGCAGCATCGATTTCTGATAATAAACCCACTTTAGTGATGATAGCTTTTCCTGATGCCAAAGCTAACGCAGCTATAGAAAATTGATCTTCAGGATCCATCATGGCGATGGTGATGTCATCGTTAGTTTGATTTAAGCCGATGATATGATTGCTTTTTAAAAAACGTAAAGACACGCTTTCAGGTAGTTGCGTTTCCTGCGGATACTGAGTGGATTCAACTTTTTCAAAGTGTCCCGATTCAACAAAAGCATTAGCTACATCCAATTCTGAGCATAACCCTAGTTTAAGCAACAATTGGGGGATGTTTTCTGCTACGGAGGTCTTTTTTACTCGCTCAACTTTTTTCAGTTCTGTGACGGAAAGTTTATTATGCTTTTGTAAAGTTTCTAGCAAAGCTTCATAGGCCATGAGTATTTCCCCTGATGAAGGAATTTAGTTTCTAAAAAAAACAGGATAATTTTACAAGTTGATTTTTTTTAAGCGTAGCTATGTATGTTTAAATTTTAAAAACTAGTACCTTGTAGGGGCGTATGCAATACGCCCCTACGATCTTCACCACAATGTTATCGTTCGCGCGTGGGAATGCTAACCATTATTTGTGTAGATACCTATGCCCATACAGTATGATTTTCGCAATTTATGAATACTCATGCCAGATGAACTTTCCGATGGAGACGCTAAGATTATAATACTTTAACAGTTTCTTTCGCTTCATCCCTGCAATCGAAACTACATTTACAGACTTAATATCGGCTCTACAAGGTAACTGCAAAATTTTTTGCTACGATTAATATTAATCGTCTCATACGTTTTGGCATTTCGGCAATCCATGTGGCATGAGTTAGGAAGATTCTGTAGGGGCGACAGATTTGCCACGTTTCAATGTCGACAAAAGTTTCTTTATTGGCTCTTTAAAGCGCTTAGCATTAAGAATAATAATAAAAGGCATAAAGCAGCCTACTAACACACACAAAATTAATATCGCTGTCGTTAATGAACTCCAATCAACGGGATAGATATCGGCTTTTACTGGAGCAGTCAAGCCGGGTATGCTAGGTAAATCACCGTTACCACCATCGACTTTTAATTGGGCTTTCATGCCTTTTTCCATGTGTTGAGGCAATTCACAATGCACGAGATACGTCTTTTTTAAACTAGGCATAATCAATGAGGCTTGTAACTGGCCTTCACCATAAAGCTCTAAATGAAACATGCCGTCTGGATATAAATAACCTGGCAAGCCATGAATCATCAATTGATGACGTATTTGGTCATCATTAATAAAAGTGATATTGATTTTAGCGCAGGGTTTAATATTCCATTCTTGCTGATCGAAGGCAAACATCTTGCCAGTAAATTTCTGTGCATGTTGTTGACCGGCACGAATAGTAATGTCTACAGTTTCTGAAATAGCCGTGCAGTCACGGGGCAGGGTGTCGCTGTTGGCATTCATAATCATGCCTTTATCATCCATTAACATGCCGTCCATGTCCATGGCAGTCACCACGGAACTAGCGCAGAGCATTAATAAAGTGAGTACTAAAGTTTTCATGATTTTTTCCGTCTAACAATAAGCGCACTCAAGACTAACAGGGCGATGATCAAGCCAGCGATTAGACCAAATACGATGATGCGACCATAATTTGGGGCTAGCAAGCCAGCGTCACCGAGTAAGGCTGCAAAATCTCCGCTTGCCCATACGGCTTGTTTTTTTGCGTAATAGTCTTTATTAAATACTTGATCAAATAATTCGTCATGCATTTTGGGCATACCTAGCTCATCAAGATAATGTTTGTAAGCAAGAATAGCCATATTACCACCGGGTTCCATGCCATCAGTGGTTGTGCCTGTAGGTACATGATCATGAAACATCCATAAGCCTGGACCATAATTGTGCAAGCCATCGTTTATGGTTTGTAATCGTAAATCAGTGCGTTGTGCAGGGGCAATATCAAAAACATCTCGAGTTATTTGCTGACCTTCGGGCTGTTCAACGCCATCTAAGGCGGTAATAGTCGCTTTATGGCCATGAATATGTAAAGCCACAGAAGAGCGCTGTAAGTTAGCAACATGTAGTTTAATGATCTCATTTTCATCAGCGATGATCATGGCATCTCTTAGTGTGTAAGGAAATGAGTGGCCATTGAGCATGAAGTAGTTTTCAAAAGACTCGGTCATGTTGTAGTCTCTAGCCATTTGCTTTGCAATCAGTCTAGGGTCATTAGCGGTTTGGATGATAGACGCCAGTTTCTTATCAACGGATTGATAATGTAGGTCATATTCTTGGTTATAAACTTTTTTCACCGCAGTTGAAGGGTGGCGTACTTGCCCTGCACCAATATTGAAGGTTTGTAGCCAATTATTAGGCTGATTTTCTTCAACGATAAACATTCCATTTAAGCCCATCATAAAATGCTGAGCAGTTTGTACATGGCAGTGATAAAGCATAGTGCCTGCATGTCTAGGCTGTATTTGGTAAGTGTGGCTTTTGCCCGGAAATACCGCATGTTCTTCCATACCATCATTATCTTGGCCTTCATCATTAAGCCAAGGATGATCTACGCCGTGTAGATGGATGGTATGAGGTAAATAATGAGTGTTTTCTAAAGTAATATAAACCTTATCACCTTGCTCAACACGGATAACAGGAGAGGGTGCGCGCAACATTGGATTGGCTACTAAAGAATTGAAGTTTTTAAGAGCCATGCCTCTTGATTTAGGTGCATAGACCCAAAGCCCAGGTTGTATGCCTGGCGCTATATCAAAAGTATTGATTAAAAACTCACCATCTGGACTGCTGCCGTTAAGCTCAACCACTTCCAATTTAATGCGAATAATATCCGGATCGCCATCATGATCTAAATCATCGCTTAGTGTGATGGCATCTTGAGCAAAGTTAGTTTGCATTAAGGTGCCCATCGAAACATTATTGGTGCCTTTAACCGAGGTGACAATATCATAAGGATTATCAGGTTCGCAGGAAGGTGCGGCATCTATAGTAACGCCTTCAATAACTTGTTCAGGTCGCCACTCAGCATGATCATTGGAGCAGGGCTTGTTGATGCTGCTATTGTCTGAGCGAGTGTAAATAGTCGCTGGAGGTATTATGTCAGCCGCTTCTTGTAATTGTGGGGCGACTTTAATAAGAGCTGGGATCAATACCACAAGTAGCGGTAATATGCAGAGCATGGCGTATTTAGGTTTCATTAATAGCGATGAAATGATGTTGTTGTGCGGCTATTGTAAAGGGCTAATTAGGTAAATCCTAGTGACCTTTGTAATGATTTAATCGCTAGGGTGTTAATTGGTTTATGTAGAGTGATATTAAAATACAAAAATAGTCAGCGATCCAAGCAAGTAGCTTCAATTCGACTGTGTTTTGTCGAGCCTACTTGCTGTATCCGTTAATAGCATAGCGTATTACGCCGATGCTATGCGTTGTAAATGGTCTAATACGCTAAATAAACTGTGAAAGTATTTTCATTTTTGGCTTCCCCCTTTGTAAAAGGGGGATCGAGGGGGGTTTTATTAAGTCAATAGGTTGTTGATATTTAATAATAATTTTTTAATAGACCCAATCTCCCCTAACCCCTCTTTGCTAAAGAGGGGGAATAAAAAGAATACTTTCACAGTCTCTAAAGCTATTACACCCTAGGTTGATTGGTTTTGTTGCTGCAGAAATAATAGCTGTCCCCGATGCAATGTCTTTTTGACTGAGGTCTTTTTTTTAGTTAATTTGAATTTGTAAAAAAGACTACTTATCTACTAGCCTTAATTACACCAATACAGTTAAAAGTTGTATTAATATTATTAATTAACTCAGTTTGTGGTTGTGTAAGAGGAAGAGCAAAGTTTGTGGATGTATTTGGTGCGTTATTTAAAAAAATACGCTCTCTATGCCATTCATTATGGCCATTAGTATTCCTAATAAAATAAACAGCATAGCCCGTCGTTATGCCATTCATATTTGCAGGAACGGCAAATTGATAAGAAGTAATGAAAGAATATATAATACTTGCTTTATTGGTTTGAGTGGGCGCGGTTGTTGATGATGAGTCGAAGTCTAAACTACGATAAGTCCAATTGATTGTTCCCCACTGGATAGGTGTCTCTGTTAAGAAAACCTGCGAATTTGTAGAATCAGTTAACGTATTAGTAAGCGAAGGGTACGCACTTGAAGCGATAGAATTAGCTATTGATACTCTTGGCATCCAAATATTATAAGTAGAAGTTGGCTCTGGTGTAAAAAATAACAGTCCTACATTTTCCTTATAACGTGTTGGTCGCGGTGAAAGCGCTGCGTTTGCAGAAGCACAAAATTCTGTTTGAGTTGAAACATAATTACCACTCACCGGAGATGAGGGGCTTCCTGCAGCAAATAGTGAAGGACTGCAAAAAAATAACATACCAACAATTAAGGCTGTTTGTAACTTAGTCTGATTCATAAAGATTCCTGATGAGATTGGATCGTGAATAATGAAAAATGATATTTGTTTTTTTTAGAAGTTAGATATCAGCTTATTTTCGAGCATTTAATGAAGCTATACAGTTAAAGGTGGTATTAGCATTTGGGTATGAATTCTTTTCTTGTATTTCCCGCATGGTCTGGAAGTTTGTCGCTTCAGTAGTAATATTATTAGCGTAAAAAGGTTTTCTATACCAGATTTTTGTACCCGTAATTGTTGGGTTAAATGTGTACAACGCATAACCTTTAGTAACACCATTATTATTGCTAGGAATTGCATAGTTAAAGGAAGTTACAAAAAAATGATTGGTAACAACATGACGGTAATTTGTTGGTGCACTTACTGCTGGGACAAGATATTGAGCTACATCTTCATTGTCAATAAAATTACCCCATTGTATAGGTGTTTCTGTTAAATAAGTAACAGAAGTACTTGTTGGGTCTTTTGTTATTCCAGAGAGTAGAGGTGGTGTTGTGCTATGCGAGAATGAGGCACTTGACACCCAAGCGTTATAACCTTGAGTAAGTTCAGGGGTCATAGTTCTTTGCCCAATATATTCACGATGAATAGTTATCTGTGTTCCGGTAGCTACAGCCATCACACAAAGTTCAGGTCGATTTACAACATATGTACCCTTTAAAGGAACTAATGGACTGCCCAAAGCATAAAGCTGAGAGCTAAAAGCTGATATGACAATAAAGTAAAGCGATTGAAACTTTTTTTTCATAAATATTCTCGATATTATTAATGTTAATTTAAATTCATTTACTTAGATTAAGTGTAATAAATTTGTCCAGCTAAATCAAATATATTCTTACAGATAAATTAGTATTATTTGTACAGTTTAGTTATCATATTTTTTAAAAAAGATATTCAATGCATAAAGTTTTTAAGTTTCTACGTTGCTTATTGATTCAAAAATATCGTCATAGCTAGATTTTTTATGTGAGTGATGCGCTATGGCAGTAACTAATATTTTTGAAAGCGTAGTAGAGCTGTTTGATAGTAATTTGAATTATTTGCAATACTGTAAGATACAGTCAGCATTAGTTTGCTAATAACCCGCATTTATTAATGCGTATCTTAATAGGGTGGGACGCTCTCCAATATTATCGCTATCTTCGGTCTTCGAAACCTTAATCTGATTTTGATTAACGACATCCACCATCTTGAAAAGATTAATATGCCCTAGAGTAACGATACGCTAGGTTTTTAAAATCTAACTATCCTTTGGAATCACGCCATTTAAGACTTTTAAGCGCTTAATTTACTCTTAGTTACGAGTAGGAAAGCAATTTCATAGAGTTAAGGGTATAGATATCTACACAAGTAATGATCTGTAGGGTAAAGCATAGCG
>CAIZMK010000255.1 GCA_903934035.1 uncultured Methylococcaceae bacterium | reverse complement strand
ATTAATCCTAATATCACCAGTCTTAATGGCCTAGCTAGCTATAATTTATCGGGGAAAGCAGGTGAAATATTGCCTAAGCTTTATGCTGCGGCATTTACTAATTAATTTTAAGTGAGACAAAATAGGTTATAAAAATTTATTGATAGCGCAGCAATAACCTGACTTATTTCTCAGATACAAAGTAGTCAATCATTTTCTACAATGTTATGATTTAGATATACTAAAAATAGGAAAAACGTATGTTCACAGCAACTTTTACTCAAAAAGTAATGACCGCAACCGGTTATGAAATGATTGGCGCGACCAGCACTGGCATGGTGGTAGATAATTTTTATAACAGCACTGGGGTGTTGTTGGAACAAGATGTTTATCTTTCACCGACCACATTGATCAAATATTTTCCTAATACGAATGGAACATACAATGAGCAAATGTTCTTGAATGGCTCCACGATCGCATTCATTAATCAATTATATAATTCAGCTAATCTGGAATTATCCCAAACTACCTATTCAGCGTCTGGCACGGCTTTGGTATCAGATGTTTATTCATATAATGCTAAGAATCTACTAATTGGTGATATTAAAACAACATTGGCAACTGGAGTCGTTGATAATATTGTTTATGGTTATAACGCCACCAATCAATTAGCAACCATGACGCATACCAATAATTCTGGTTTTGTTACTGAGATTGATACTATCAGCAATGGGGTTACTAGCATTGTTACTTACAAAGCACCTGTAACACCAGCAACGTCTCCCAGCACTGTAACCGCACCGTTGACACCTGTAGCACCAACATCAGCACCTACTGTAACTCCAGTGACTGTTACGCCCATTGCAGTGACTCCAGTTGCAACAGTAAAATTACCCGCCGCCATTCTTGCCTCAACAGTCAGCCAAACAATCAACTTAGCCACTGGCTATGAGACGATTGGTAAAAATGCACTTGGGTCAGAAGTAGATAATTTCTACAATTCAGCAGGAACTTTGCTTGAACAAGACCAACACGTAACAGCATCGTTATTGGTTAAATATTTTTTAAATGCTGATGGAAGTTATAGCGAACAAATGTTCGTCAATGGCTCTACGATTGCACAAAGTAATATGGTTTACAGTTCGACTGGGTTAGAGCAATCACAGACACTGTTTTCTTCTACTGGAGCAGTGATAACAACAGATACTTACACCTATAACGCCAATAAGCAGATGCTCACCGATGTTAAAACAACCGCTGGAATTGTTGATAACATCGTCTATGCGTATAACGCCTCTAATCAATTAGCAACCATGACGCATACCAATAATTCTGGTTTTGTTACTGAGATTGATACTTTTACCAATGGCATTGCGCACGCTGTTTATTACACGCCCGCTCCTGTCGTGACAACACCGGTGGTCGCTGCACCCGTTATTACGACAGGAGTGGTTACACCCACTGTTACACTCCCACCCATGCCGACTGTCATAACTCCCACCACTTGGAGTAATATTGCTGGATATGGAGAAATCAACTTCTTAACTGCGCTTGACTACGCAACCAAGACGACTATTCCTGTTGTAACATCGCCCATTAATATTGATTGGAATATCTCAAGCACCCAAGCAAATTCAGTTGAGGCCGCTGGTTATACAGGCAAAGGTGTTGTCATCGCAGATATTGATACGGGTGTTGATTTAAACAATAAAGCACTGACTTCAAATTTAAGCCAATATGATTGGAATTTTCTTAATAATACTGCAAATGTTCAAGATGATAATGGTCATGGCTCCTTTACTGCTAGCGAAATGATTGCAACTAATAACGATAGCAATGGTATTGTCGGAGCTTCCACAGGCGCACAATTAATGGTGTTAAAAGCCTTAGATGCGAAAGGAAATGGGTCAGTTGCTAATATTGTCACTGCAATCGATTATGCTGTAGATCATGGTGCGAATATTATCAACATGTCTTTAGGATCAGTAATACCTGCGCCAACAATTTTAGCGGCTTTAGCTTATGCGAACTCTCATGGTGTTTTAGTCGCTGTGGCATCAGGAAATAATTTAGGTCATACGCCAGAATATCCTGCGATCTATGCAACTCAATTACCTAATATTATGGCAGTCGCCGCTTCTCAAATATTACCAATTTCAACAGCGCCATTAACGTATGCTGATTATAGTAATGAAGCGGGAAGCAACTCTGCCTATAACTATGTAGTTGCTCCAGGTGGATCATTAAAAGGTTATAACCAATCAGGTCAAGTTATCAGTGATTCTGGAACATCAATGGCAAGCGCTATGGTGGCATCTGAAATGGCTGACTTAATACAAGCCTATAACAGCATTCCACATACTGCAAATACACCGTCTTTGGATACCTTTGTAATGACCGCCATTACCAGCACATCGCACCCAATCAGCATTGTTGGTCTACAACCTATTCCAGCTTCGGCTTTAATGGCTTGAAGAAAGTGCAGCGTTATGGGCAACTATTTAGTAATATATAAGCAATATAGATTTTTTAGACCAATTTAAGGATTTGTTTGTTGAACGCCCGAATAAATTCTTTAGAGGACTTCTCAACAAAAATAAGTGCAACGTATATTGGGACATACCCAAATCAAAACGCCCCAAAGATACGCACATTTATCTCAAGACTCACTGCTAGCAGCTGCTAATGAGGTCTCTAAAGCAGTGCCAATACTAATGGCTTTACCGAACAAGATTGTTGATGTGCCTTTGGTTCAGATGGTTTAAAGGCAATATGATTATCAATCTACAAAGACGTCAGACAGTTGTTTGGCGTCAATCGCCCTATCAAACCAACGCTCAATATCAACCACAGGGGCGTTAGAAATCAATGCAGTCGTCTCGGCAGGGATGGTGCCAAAACGCTTGGCTAAGAGCTTCTGTAGTAATAATGTTTCGCCTTCTTGCTTGCCTTCAGCCATATAGCCGTGAGCCCACTCTTCTAATCTATCTGCTAACATAACTTTTATACTCCCTAAATCATCTATCTTATCTAGCCATTTACTATATTCAGGCTTCTTGTTCAATGTGCCTTTAATCCAAGAAAAGAACATATACTTTAAATCAGGTCTATCAGCTAACCAATCAATAAGTAAATCAATAAGTAAATCAATAACACCTACTAAATCGTCCGGAGCTTTATTGCGCTCCAATCTAAATACAGCCGCCACTAAGTTACGTAACGATGATAGTTCTGTATCAGTATAAACATTCTCATCTATCAACAGATATTTAAGGCTGGGCTTAAACTCTGCCATTAATCCTGGTACTGCAGGTATCAAATCCGATACATTGGTCGCGGCTGTCCATTTCTGACTGCCATTGTAAAGCACTATGGGCAATATGGGTGGTAAACGCCCATCTGGTAACGCATTGCCCTGCTTAATCAAATCTTGGTAAAGTAAGCCAATATAGACCATCATCCGCAGCGCCATGTACTTATCAACAGTGCTTTGAAACTCAATCAATATGTACAGGTAAACCCACTCACCGCCAACCTTCACTCGCCAAACAATGTCATCTTCGCGTTGCTTGAAGTCATCACTGACATAAGAGCCAGAGACTTTTTCCAGTGTTGAATAATCGAGAGTATGCAGCCAGTCATCAGGTATAAAGCCCATGATTAAATCACGGACTAACTCTGGATTAGAAAATAAAAACTTGTAACTGCTGTCGTGTAGTTGGCTCATGGGCAGAGATTATAAGCTTAATCATCTGGTAAGCTGCCAATAATTTTGATTATTAGAATCATCTGTAACCATGTCATCCCCTATCTATATTAAAAAGTTAATACGTCTAGGGCATTGGTCAATTGATATATAGACCAACTGCTCATCCTGTCCGATTCACTATCAATACCTAAGTGATAATTAGCAGAATTAGCGAAATTAGCAGCGGGGTAGTTTTAATTAAGTTTTTTCGACGTCCATTGAAGACTAGGTATAAAAGTTAATCAGAAACTTAATGAGATACACCGATCACATTAGCCAGCAGACCATTCTTAACCCAGCATTCAAACATCACTGATATTATCAACGGCGTTCTTTCCAAAACTATAGACAAAAACCATCAATGATCTTTATTTGTGGCAAAAGAAGCTTTATCGCCACTTCTTTTGCCACACCCTGGAACACCAATAGATTTTTTAGACCAATTTAAGGATTTGTTTGTTGAACGCCCGAATAAATTCTTTAGAGGACTTCTCAACAAAAATCATACCAGCAAATCTACGTCTGTATTCTTCCAACGTAAATTCACCTAGAAATGAATCAATGTCTTCTTGAAAATGATTCTGCACACGCTCAGAGTTCCAAAACACTGAGTCTGAAAACAGATGTCTTGGCAGCATGTCTAAAAGTTTAATGGAAGCTTTATTGTGGGGTAAGTCTCTAGCCCTACTCCTAACTTCACAACGACTCCATCCAAACCGGCATATTAATGACAGCATCAGGATCGGGCTTTATTCCTACCTTAGCTGAAGTGATATAACCAGAAGCTCCATCTAAAGATAGCCAATGCTGCGTAGTTAAATCCTCATTCACCCATTTAAGAAATGGTTCGAAGACATGATCAATCCAGAGCGCTTCTCTACTAGGATAAATAGTAAGAGGATAATCTTCACATAGACAGCAAACAAAGCCTTCTGATACTCGCATAGGGCAAGATTCAAAAAATATTAACCAGTCCCAGCTCTCACCTTGCCAATCAACATGAACGCCTAAGTCATAAGTTGACAATCCGAATGATAAAGCAGGATTAAGCCCATCAATCGTAAATTCGATAAACCGATCTGTGCATTTTATTAAGCGAAATACTGGCGTTTTCAATCGAGAGTTTCTATTATGTAACCAGCTAAAGAAAGCGCGATGAAATCGACGACGCGCTTTCCGAGGGTATCTATCGTTATTTCTATAGTTCACAAACTGCCGCCAATATTGATTGATAAAATGCTGCTTTGATTATATCGTTGACTAGCATGTTGCTCACCTTAGACATAAAGATTTTTGGATTGATTATCATGTCCAAAAAAGAACAACCAGTCTGAATGATCTAATCCAAGTGTAGTATCTGGATTAGCTGCCAATAATTGCTGCCAACCATTAAAATCGTCAATAAACGCCGTGTGATAGGCCAACTTTTTTAGGCATTCATCGAGATCCTTTTTTAAATCATCTCTAACCGTTACTTGAGCGCCACGCTCCCAGTCTCTGCTTTTGGGTGAAATATATTCCATAACAATCGTTTCATCGATTTCAAGCCCATCTGCTCTGATTTTAGCCATCACTTGTTCTTTTTTATCTTTCCACCATTTGAAGCGTTCTTGGTGAAACTGTAATTTACTGGTGGTGGCTTCTGCGATTGTTTCGATTTTATAAGTAAACACCCATTCATCACGCAACATATAAACCTCCACGTAGTGATAACTTTGCAGTGTTATTGATTTGTTTTTTCATATTAACTCCGAGATATTAAGTGAATGTCTTAATGACAGTGCTACTATAAAGGCATATTGCGACAAAAGATGACCTATTGATCCGCCTCATTGTAATGACTGCGATGGCCCTATTCGTCCAGGTGTCGTTTGGTTTGGTGAACAACTCCCTGTTGATGCTTGGAAATTAGCTCAAGAAGCCTGTCGACAATGCGATTTGATGCTGGTAATTGGCACTTCTGGAGTTGTTTGGCCGGTCGCTGATT
>CAIZMK010000254.1 GCA_903934035.1 uncultured Methylococcaceae bacterium | reverse complement strand
CAGATTCTTAGTGAACTAGCTCGCTTGCATAATCGTATGACAGCATTGGAAAAAAAGTTGTCATCGAGTACTGGTAAAGATAATAAATAATATTGTGATGGTTTATCGTTTATTAACTATTTATCGAACGCTCTTTTCACATAGTTGCTTTTATTAAATCCCACCCCAAGCCTCACTGCCACAGTTAAGGATAGGACGAGCGTTTCAACTGCAGGGGCGACAGATTCTCCTAGTAATCCCATGTTCCAAAATACAGGGCGAATTTATCGCTCCTACAAATGCTTAACTGTGGGCAAGGCTGGGAGGGGGGTATATAACACTAAGCATGGATAGTCGATAAACTCGGCGAGCATTTATACGATTAAAATTGTTGTGTTTCTCTACACGTAGTGAAGCTAGCTTTTCTAACACACCTTAACTTTTTTATACATGACATATTCAATAAAATATTGGGCGGTTGTGCCCGCTGCCGGCGTTGGTAAGCGTATGAATGCTGATCGCCCTAAGCAATATCTACCTCTGCTTGATAAAACGGTAATTGAACACACTTTAATGCGTTTATTAAAAGCTGATGTTTTTAGTGCTGTTGCAGTCGCTATATCAGAAGAAGATCCTTATTGGCCAGAGCTAGATATTGCCTCCAATGAAAAGGTTATAACCGCTGCAGGAGGCAAGGAACGTGCAGATTCAGTGCTTTCGGCACTAAAAGCTATAAGAACTTTAGCCTCTGACGATGATTGGGTGCTAGTTCATGATGCTGCAAGACCCTGTATTACAACCATTGACATCATTCATCTTATTAACTCGTTAAAAACGGATGACGTGGGTGGAATACTCGCTTTATCTTCGCATGATACTTTAAAAAATGTACAAGGCGATTTTATAGTAGAGACCTTAGATAGGCGCCATATCTGGAGGGCCTTAACGCCACAAATGTTTCGATATGGTCTTTTAAAAAGTGCCTTAGAAGCTGCTGAAGGTAATCCGGCTATTACTGATGAAGCGAGTGCTTTAGAGCTAAAAGGCTTACAGCCAAAGATTGTCGAAGGTCGTCCAGATAATATAAAAATTACTCGGCCAGAAGATTTAGCATTAGCGCAATTTTATATGGAGCATCAAAATGATTAGAGTAGGACAAGGTTATGACGTGCATCGCTTTAATGAGGGCGAGTTTATTATTTTAGGGGGCGTAAAGATAGATTATGAACAAGGCCTAGAAGCACATTCAGATGGTGATGTGGTGTTACATGCTTTAAGCGATGCATTATTAGGCGCAGCTGCTTTAGGTGATATAGGCAAGCATTTTCCTGACACGGATCCTGAGTTTAAAGGTGCGGATAGTAGGGTACTTTTACGCCATGTTTATCGTATAGTTCAGGATTTAGGTTATCACTTAGTCAATGCTGACATTACTATTATTGCACAAGCTCCTAAAATGGCACCTCATGTAGCCGCAATGTGTTTAAATATTGCCGAAGATCTAAATATTGATATTGATTGTGTAAATGTAAAAGCAACCACAACAGAAAAGCTCGGCTTTGAAGGACGTAAAGAAGGTATTGCTGTGCAAGCAATAGTGCTGATAGAAAAATAAGGGTTATCAACTTAAGCTGAGTAGAACTATAGGATGTGCTTAACGATAGTGAAGCGCATCCTATAAATTATTAGTTTATTATTAATTTTCCGCACTTTTAATAACCCCCCGCTCACCTCAACATTACAGCGACCTGAGTCGTTGATATTCCAATCAGATAGCTCGTACCAATCTCCACCAATTGATGGCTGATAGCTCATTTCGATTTTGCCTAACAAAACATAAGCCACGTTGGTCGCTATGTAATTTGCAAAATCTAGGGCAGAGGTCGCATTGAATGCGTCCATCATCGAGTTGATGCCAGTAGTTTGTTTTAACCGTATCATTAATAATAAAGTCAGTCATAGTCTGTGTCCTTGAACCGTTAATGAATCTTTTTGTCGTAGAGAATTGTCAGTATTTAAGGTTTTTGTTATAGGTATATATCATTAATGACATAGAATGATTCACCAAACTTTTATGATAAAGAAATAAGAGGATTACGTTATGAATAGATTACCCGCAGTGGCAGGCACTTTCTACCCTGAAAATCCGCAACAATTGCATCAAATGTTAGATGAATATTTGAATGATGCTGAAGCGACAGCTAAAGTTCCTAAGGTTATTATTGCGCCTCATGCGGGCTACATTTACTCAGGGCATGTAGCCGCATCCGCTTATGCTCGTTTAAAGAAAGCGAGTGACCGAATAAATCGCGTTGTCATTATAGGGCCTTCACATCGAGTTGCTTTTAGTGGCTTGGCATTAAGCAAAGCCCAGTCATTTATAACACCTTTAGGCTTTGTAGCAGTTGATCAACAAGCTCTTGCATCTATTGCTAAGTTAGATTACGTCCATTATTTTGAAGAAGCACATGCCAATGAGCATAGTCTTGAGGTTCATTTGCCATTTTTGCAAGAAATGTTAGATGACTTCAAAATTGTGCCTATTCTTACTGGGGATGCAACTCCAGAACAAGTCAGCGGAGTCATTGATAGGTTATGGGGAGGAGATGAAACCTTGATCGTAATTAGTTCAGATTTGAGTCATTATCACGAATACGCGCAGGCAAAGCAACTGGACAAAGCAACTAGTCAATTAATAGAGTTGTTACAATATGAGCAACTAGGCTCTGATGCGGCTTGTGGACAAGTGCCAATTAACGGTTTATTAAAGCTCGCTAGAGAAAAATCATTGGTCATTAAAACCATAGACTTGCGAAATTCTGGTGATGCTGCAGGTGATAAAAGAAGCGTAGTTGGTTATGGTGCTTATGTCATTGAATAAAGAGCATCAACAACAGTTATTGACTGTGGCTAAAGCTTCTATCCAACATGGCTTGCAAGAGGGTGGTTCTTTAAAGATTAATATAGATGACTACCCTAAGCTGCTGGCTGAGTGTAGAGCTACTTTTGTTACTTTGAAACTAGATCAACAATTACGTGGCTGTATTGGGCGATTAGAGGCGACTCGGCCATTGATTGAAGATGTTGCCGAAAATGCTTTTTTAGCGGCTTTTCAAGATCCCCGTTTTTCGCCATTGTTAATAGATGAATTTATCGAATTAGACATTCATATATCACTATTAACAGAGCCCATACTTATGTCATTTCGCTCTGAACAAGATTTAATGAGTCAGTTGCAACCTAATGTTGATGGCTTGATATTAGTAGAGGGATCTCGGAAAGGGACTTTCTTGCCTTCGGTATGGGAACAACTAACCGAGCCTAAACAATTTTTAAGTCATTTGAAGCAAAAAGCAGGTTTATCTTCGAATCATTGGTCTGATACGCTTAAAGTCTATCGTTATCAGGCTGAGACTATTGCCTGATGATAAGCTCTGGCTTTTAGAGTTTATCATCGTTAGCAAAGTCATAATGGTTTGGAGTTATAGGATGTGGAATTATTGTTGTGTCTTACCTTAAGTTGATAACCAAAGATTATTAATTCCCCTTACTTTTAATTACACCCGATTATTTAGAACCAAAATTTATTATCAGGTGACTTTTGTTTAGTTGAGCTTGTTGATGTAGTTGAGGCTTCAAGATTACTAATGCCTAAAAGTCCGGTAATTTTTTCCCATAGGGTCTTATCAAGATCACGTTTGGGTATTTCAACGGTTGATTCATTCGACACCTTGGCTACTGGTGTGCTGCTAGGTCTGAAGTCACCTTGAATCCCTACAATCTGGTCATTCTCAAAGAATAGTGAAACTTGTTGTTGTATTTTGTCACTGCCATCAGGGTGAGCAGAATATAGAAAATCCCAGCGATTTTTGTGGAAAAAGTTGTCCAGCATCGGGGAGCCCATAATATAGAGGACTTGGCGTTTACTCATGCCGGGTCGAATTTGGTCAACCATGGTTTGTGTAATAATGTTGCCTTGTTGGATTTCCAAGCTATAGACACCTGGTAAATTGTTCAGTATGGTTGAGCAGGACGTGAGTGTCAGGCTAATCAACAAGCATATAGAAAAAAACGACTTTCTCATTTTCGGCTAAAATAGTAATAAAATTTGGAATGATACAGGATGTCTGGTCATTATCCTATAAAACTGTCATGCGATGAGCATCTAAAAAGGCTACAATGCGCAGCTATTGTATTTGACTAACCTTATACTAAGTTGATTAGCCGGAGATTAATATTGGAAACACAAGATTTAAGGAATGTAGGTTTAAAGGTTACTTTACCTAGAGTCAAAATTTTACAAATATTAGAAAAACAAATTAATGTACGTCATCTAACTGCCGAGCAAGTTTATAAGGTGCTTCTGAGTGAAGATGAAGAGATAGGTTTAGCGACTGTGTATCGGGTTTTAACTCAGTTTGAAGCAGCAGGCTTAGTCACTCGCCATCATTTTGAAGGAGGCAATTCGGTATTTGAGCTGACCACGGCTGAACATCATGATCATATTGTCTGTATGAAATGCGGCAAAGTCGATGAGTTTGCCGATGATTTTATCGAAACACGACAAAAAGAAGTTGCTAAAAAACTCGGCTATGAACTCACAGATCATAGTCTTTATTTATATGGGTTTTGTCCTCAGTGCAAAGAATCTTAATTTATCCCACTAGCTTATATATTTCATGTTTAAACCTCTAGTTTTGTATATTGGCTTGCGTTATACGCGAGCAAAACGCCGTACTCAGTTTATTTCTTTTATTACTTTAACTTCAGTGCTAGGCATCGCCTTGGGCGTTACAGCTTTGATTACAGTTCTGTCTGTTATGAATGGTTTTGAAGCAGAATTACGTGAACGTATTTTGGGAATGACAGCTCATGCGACAGTCACAGGTAAATATGGTCAATTAGATGATTGGCAAACACTGGATCAAAAACTAAAAGGCATGCCTCATGTAGAAGGCGCAGCACCTTTTATTACCGGTCAGGTGATGATCAATGCTGATAGGCGTGTTAGTGGCACTATGCTTAATGGCATAGTGCCAGAATATGAGTCTCGTGTTTCAGAGGTTGCTACTAAAATGAAATCAGGTCAGTTGACCGATTTGGTTGCTGGTGAATACGGTATTGTCTTAGGACTTGAATTAGCCAATTATTTAGGTGTTATGGTCGGTGATAAGATTACTGTCATCAGTCCTCAAGTTAATTCAACTCCAGCTGGAATTGTGCCTAGAATGCGTCGATTTACTGTGGTGGGAATATTTCAGGTGGGTATGTATGAATATGATCGCAATATGGCTTTGATAAATATTGATGATGCCGCTAAATTATTTCGCATGGATGACTCGGTTTCAGGTTTACGCATAAAGCTTGATGACTTATTTAATGCACCTAAAATAACCCACGGTTTGGCAACGGCTCTTTATGGTGACTATCAAGTTAGCGATTGGACGTTGGCGCACAATAACTTCTTTAAGGCCATTCAAACAGAAAAACGAGTGATGTTTATTATTCTGTTATTGATAGTGGCGGTAGCTGCTTTTAACATCGTTTCTACTTTAGTCATGGTGGTTACCGATAAGCGAGGCGATATCGCTATATTAAAAACACAAGGACTCACTTCGGGTGCTGTCATGGGTATCTTTATGGTATTGGGTTCAATTATTGGCGTTGTTGGTACGGTGTTGGGTGTGCTGGGTGGTGTATTGCTAGCCTTGAATGTTGAGACTATCGTGCCGGCAATAGAAAAATTATTCCAAGTGCAATTTATGGCAGCCGATGTTTATTATATTAGTGAACTGCCATCGAAATTAGTCTGGTCTGATGTCTACTCTATAGCGGGCATGGCTTTTTTACTTTCATTGTTAGCCACTATTTACCCTGCCTGGCAAGCATCTCGAATAAATCCTGCGGAAGTGCTTAGATATGAATGATTCTGGCAATATTCCATCATCACCTTTAAGCAAACAAAATATGAATAGCACTAGCATTTTAAACTGTCGCCAATTAACTAAACGATACGATCAAGGTGGCTTGGATGTTGAGGTCTTAAAAGGTGTCGATTTAAATATCGAAAAAGGCGAGCGCGTTGCCATTATGGGAGCCTCAGGGTCGGGTAAAAGTACCTTGTTACATCTTTTAGGCGGCTTAGAGAAAGCCAGTGGTGGCGAAGTGATACTGGATGGTATTGATATTAATAAAGTCAGTGCCGCAAAATTAGCTAAGCTAAGAAATAAATCCTTAGGATTTATCTATCAGTCGCATCATTTATTGGGTGAGTTTACGGTATTAGAAAATGTAGCGATGCCGTTATTGATTGCCGGTGAATCGGTCAAGCACGCACGTATTCGTGCAGCTGAACTTTTGCAACGAGTCGGCCTTGGTCATAGGGTTGAACACAAGCCAGGTGAATTGTCTGGTGGTGAAAGGCAGCGAGCCGCAGTAGCAAGGGCATTAATCAATAAGCCCTGCTTAATTTTAGCTGATGAACCTACGGGTAATCTTGATAGTAAAACCGCTGATCAAGTTTATCAATTAATGCTGGAGTTAAATCAAGAGCTCAATGTTAGTTTCTTGGTGGTGACTCATGATCATGAGCTAGCTGCACGTATGGGTAAGGTGCTGCATATGGAAGATGGCTTGATTGTTAATGGATAGGCCATTATTCCAAGTCCAAGCTACAGTAGACTTTTAGCAAGGTCTTATTGTCATGAAATTGTCAGAAACAAAAGTTATAGTGCTCATCTATGAAAAAAGTAAAGATTGAAAAACATAAGCTACTACTTCGTCATTTAACCTTGGCTGATTACAGTAATATTGCCGTATTAATGGAGAATGTATACGGTAATCTGGGCGGAGCTTGGAAGCAGGATCAATACGCCTCTCAAGTCAGTCGATTTCCTCAAGGTCAAATTGCCATAGAAGATAATGGTAAATTAGTGGCTGCTGCTTTAAGTATGATTGTCGATTATGCTAAGTTTGGTGACATCCATACTTACGCACAAATTACCGGCGATGGATATTTAACTCATCATGATCCGCATGGCGATACCTTGTATGGCGTAGATATATTTGTACATCCTTCATATAGAGGTTTACGCCTAGGTCGAAGGCTTTATGATGCGCGTAAAGAATTATGCCGTAACTTAAATTTACGTCGTTTTATTGCCGGTGGCAGGATACCTGGTTATGCAGAATATGCAGATACTTTAACGCCTGTTCGTTATATTGAAGAAGTTAAGAATCGTGAGATTTTTGATCCCGTTTTATCTTTTCAATTATTAAATGGCTTTCATGTTCGTAAAGTTCTAACAGGATATTTGCCGGTAGATGCCGATTCTAAGGGTTTTGCTACTTTGCTGGAATGGGTTAATCTGGATTATGTCGAAAAATCACCTTCAATAGGCGGGCCAAAAAACATTATTCGTTTAGGTGTTGTGCAATGGCAGATGCGTACTTTAACCAGTGTCGAAGAATTGCTTAAACACGCTGAATTCTTTATTGATGCGGTTTCTGGTTATCAAGCCGACTTTGTATTATTTCCTGAATACATGAGCGCACCGCTGATGGGTTTGTTTAATGATAAAAATCCGCCAGATGCTATTCGTGCTTTGGCAGGCTTTACCAGTGAGATTCGTAATGGTCTGCTAGAAATGGCCATGTCCTATAATATTAATATTATTGCTGGCTCTATGCCCGAATATAGCTCTCACGAGCTTTATAACGTGTCTTGGTTACTAAGACGTGATGGCACTTTTGAGGCTCAATATAAAATTCATGTCACCATTGATGAAGTGAGTTGTTGGGGTGTACAAGGTGGTGATGCCTTAAAGGTTTTTGATACCGATTGTGGCAAAATTGCTGTATTAATCTGCTATGATTCTGAGTTTCCAGAGTTGGCTCGCTTAGCGACTATGCAGGGTGCTCAAATATTGTTTGTGCCTTTCTGGACAGATACTAAAAATGCTTATCAAAGAGTACGTTATTGTTCTCAGGCGAGGGCTATTGAAAATGAATGTTTTGTCGCCATTACTGGTAGCGTTGGCAATTTACCTCATGCAGAAAATATGGATATACAATATGCACAAGCGGCTATTTTTAGTCCTAGTGACTTTTCATTTCCTCATGATGCCATACTCGCAGAAGCAACCCCAAATACCGAAATGACTTTAATCACCGATGTTAATTTGGATTTATTAAAACAAGTGCGTACTCGTGGAGCTGTTCGTAATCTAGCCAATCGACGCTTGGATTTATACCGCTTAGAATGGATATAAATAGTATCCAAAAGCACTCTATTACATAAGTCTCGCTGTTCTCAGTTAGGCTTAATTACAAGCAATACTTAGGAATAAACATGATCACTGCTAATCAATTGCAAGAACTTGCAAACACTCACGGAACCCCTTTATTCATCATCGATCATGATGAGTTGCGTAGTAATTATGCTATTTTCAAAAACAATCTACCCCGCGTTCAAGCTTATTATGCGGTTAAAGCTAATCCCGATCCGGTCATAGTAAAAACTTTGTTTGAAGCGGGTGCTAGTTTTGACGTGTCGTCTATCGCTGAGTTTAATAACGTTTTTGATAATATTAAAGACTTGTCTGATGAGGAGCAGCATCAATGGGTTTGGGATAACATCATTTACGCTAACCCTATCAAGGCAGAAGAAACGCTGAGAGAGTTGGACAAGTATCAACCTTTGATGACTTTTGATAACCGTGAAGAAATCTTTAAAATCAGAGATCATGCGCCTAGCTCACGAGTGGTATTACGTCTTAGAGTCTCTAATGCAGGCGCTATGGTTGAGTTATCTTCAAAGTTTGGTGCTTCGCATGATGAAGCACTAGAGCTTATTTTTGAGGCGGTTAATGCGGGTCTTACTGTAGCGGGTTTAAGCTTTCATGTCGGAAGTCAAACGACTAACTTTGAAAATTATATGCAAGCTATCAACATGGCTGCCTTAATATTTAAAGAAGTCAAAGAGCGCGGTTATGACAAAATGGATTTATTGGATATCGGTGGCGGTTTTCCAGCGCCTTATGATGAATCAGTTAAGCCCTTTAGTGAGTTGGCGAAGAGAATTAATACTGAATTAGATCGATTGATTCCAGAAGATATAAAAATTATCGCTGAACCCGGTCGTTTTTTAGTAGCGACCACAGCAACCGCTGTATCAAAAATTATTGGTAAAGCAGTTCGACACGGAAAGTTATGTTATTACATTGATGATGGTGTTTATCATACTTTTTCGGGCGTTATTTTCGATCATTGCCAATATCATTTTGATGCCTTTAAAGAAGGGCCTACCCAAATTTGTACGGTATTCGGCCCTACCTGTGATGGTCTTGATGTTATTTCGATGACTGAAGAGTTACCGCAAGATTTACAGCGTGGTGATTTGTTATCCAGTAAAAATATTGGCGCTTATAGCGGTGCAACCTCTACGTATTTCAACGGCTTTCCGCCTGCTAAGGTTATTCAGGTCAATCGTTAATCTTTTTGTAGGTCGGGTTACGCTATCGTAACCCGACCTACTATAAAGCAGAACGGGATGTTAAACTTAGCATTCACACTTCATATTTAAATAATTATAGGAACATCATGAGCAAAATTAGTATCGAACACAACCCTAGCGAAGAGCGTTTAAAAGAGTTAGGTGTTTCAAATTGGGAAATATGGGAAAAAGAAATTTCAAAATTTCCTATCGATTTTGATGAAACAGAATGTGCTTATGTATTAGATGGCGAAATTTTGGTAACACCAAAAGGTGAAGAGCCTGTTCGTATCGTCGCTGGTGATTTAGTGTCTTTTCACGCAGGTTTAGATAGTCAATGGGAAGTGGTTAAGCCATTGCGTAAACATTACAGCTACGCTTTCCCTAACGGCATTTAAGGCGCCGTAGAGACAGGTCGTGACCTGTCTCTACAAGCATAGGTATCTACACAAATAATTGTTAGCATTCCCACGCAAGAACGATAACATTGTCGTGAAGATGGTAGGGGCGTATTGCAATACGCCCCTATGGTGTTTTTTTATCGTTTCCACGCCGATAAGAAACTTGTGTAGATACCAATGCTACTACAAGTAGTAGGCCGGAATAAGACTTAAAGAGCGTAAGCGAATTAAGCGTTTCCGGCAGACGCACCACACCTGTATCGGAAACGCCATCACGTGCTACGCTTGGAGTGGTCATATATTAATGTAGGGCGTTCTTAACCAGTTTTGCATAATAAAAACCATCCATAGACCCAGTGCCCGTGATAATTTGACGGCCATGACTGGCTTTTATTCCCCAAGTAGTCTCTTCAATAATGATTTCCTTCGCATCAGCATGTGACGCTAAAAAAGTAGCAATCTGCTGTTCATTTTCTTGCTTTAAAATAGAACAAGTCGCATAAACCAGTAAGCCACCGGGTGCTAATAATGGCCAAATGGCACAAAGAATGTTTTGTTGTAAAGCTTGCAAAGTTTCGATGTCCTCAGCACGACGTAATAATTTAATATCAGGATGGCGACGTATAACACCTAAAGCAGAGCAGGGTGCATCTAATAAAATACGCTCAAAGAGTTGTCCATCCCACCAGTCTTGGGGCATTTGTGCATCGCCAGTAATTAAAGTTGCCGGTAGATTTAAACGTTGCAAGGTATCATCGACACGCAATAGTCGATTGCTATCGATATCGACGGCGACTAATTCTTTAAGTTGCGGTTGAGTTTCTAAAATATGCGCGGCTTTGCCACCTGGTGCTGCACAGACATCTAAAACACGTTGACCTGGCTTTACATCTAACAAGCCAGCAGCAAGCTGTGCTGCCACATCTTGCACAGAAGCTAAGCCGTCTATAAAGCCAGGCAATAATTCCACAGCTACAGGTTTTTCTAAAATAAGTGCTGATGGGCAGCAGTCTACCGGGACTGCCTTGATAGCTAGCTCTGTTAGTTGTTGTAAATATTGTTCGGTACTAATGCGTGAAAGATTAACTCGCAAGCTCATAGGTGGTTGCTGATTGTTTTCAAATAATATATTTTCAGCGTGTTCAGGCCAGTCTTGTTGTATTTTTTGTGTTAACCAAAGAGGATGGCTTAATGCGACCCAGTTTAAGGCATCTGCTTTCTGTTCTAGGTTAGTCTGGTCACGTTGATAATTACGTAACAGGGCATTAATAAGCCCTTTAGCCCAGGTTTTTTTTTGGGTCGCTAATACGGTTTCAGATACTGCGGCATGAGGTTTGACGCGCATATAGCAGAGTTGATATAAGCCCACTAAGGCCAAAGCTTTTATTTCAAGGTCTTTTATGGGTTTGGTCAATAACTCATTGAGTATGAAGTCTAAGCGATAATAATATCTGCAAACACCGTAGCATAAAGCTTGAACGAAGGCTTTGTCTTTGCTGAGTTCGACAGCCGTTAAATTAGCCTCTAAAGCCGCAGTCAGTGATTGGCCATCTTGTATGACGCGAGTTAATACCCGAGCTGCAATGAGTCTTGTATTCAATGTATTTTCAACCTATTGTTGGAAAAAAAAAGAGGGCTTTAAAACCTTGCAGTCTGCTCCTCCCTCTGGAAAGGCATCGTTCACACGCTCCGCGCTGCCCACAGTTAAGCTTTTGTAAGTCGGAATAAGGCCATCCAAGCTCAGTGCGTGATGGCGTTTCCGGTGCAGGAGTCATGCTGATGCCGGAAACGCTTTTCTCGCTTACGCGAGTAAAGCCTTATTCCGGCCTACTTTAAGTGCCATAAGATGCGTTGAAGGTAGTGAAGCGCATCACTACAAGAGTGCTGTGCGAATCGAAGATCCCTAAGATTTGTGGGCTTTTTCTAGCTTCTTTTTAATGCGTTGACGTTTTAATGAAGAAATATAATCGACAAACAGTTTGCCGTTTAAATGATCCATTTCATGCTGTATGCAGACCGCTAATAAATCTTTGGCTTCTAGTTCAAAAGGTTCTCCATTGGCATCCAGCGCTTTGATTTTGATATGTTCTGCTCTAGTAACTTTCTCAAAAAAACCGGGTACCGAAAGACAACCTTCTTCAGCTTCTTTGACACCATCTTTTTCGATGACTTCTGGATTAATTAAACACAAGGGTGCATTTTTTTCTTCACTGACATCCATGACAATGATTTGTAAATGAACGTTTACCTGCGTCGCTGCCAAGCCAACACCATGAGCTTCATACATGGTTTCTAGCATATCAGTCACTAAGGTTTTAATTTTGCTATCGACTAACTTAACCGGTGCGGCTTTCTTACGCAAACGATCGTCTGGGAATTCAAGAATAGATAAAATACTCAACAAAGATCTCTATAGTAATATTGTAATGGGGGGGATTTTATATGATTTGCCGCTGTAATAAAACTATCAAGTTATAGAATAAAACCAAGTAGATGAAAATCCGAGTTTGTGAATACCTCTTTTTGTTTAAGGCACATTGTCTAAGTCAAATATAAATGTAGTTGTAGGCAGGAATAAGGCTTTGCTAGCGTAAGCGAGTAAAGTGTTTTCGGCGTGGGTATGGTTCCTGTG
>CAIZMK010000253.1 GCA_903934035.1 uncultured Methylococcaceae bacterium | reverse complement strand
CGAGTAAAGCGTTTCCGGCAGTTCGATCGATACGCGTGCCGGAAACGCTTTTTTTGCTGACGCTCAAAAAGCCTTATTCCGGCCTACAGATTACTACATTATACGTAGGCTGGGATGTAACGATAGCGGAATCCCAGCAATCGGAGCGCTGGGTAATGCTTCAATCGCTGATTGGTGTACCGCTGAATCTATGAAGTTGTAGGCCGGAATAAGGCTTTAAGAGCGTAGCGAGTAAAGCGTTTCCGGCAACCAGACCGATGATCCTGTGCCGGAAACGATAAAAAACTTACTTAAGACTTAGCTGCTGCTTCTTTTGAGCAATGCTTTTCACATGTTTTAGATTTTTTGCCGCGATGATGGTGTTTAGGGCAACTTTTTTCTGATGCGCCTTTATGTTCGCAATGTTTAGCGCAAGCTTTAGCATTTTTGCCGTGATGTTTATCACATTGTACAGGCTTAGGTGCTTCTACAGCAGGCTCAGCCGCTACAACTGGCTCAGCTGCAGGTGCTTCTGCAACAACAGGTGCAGCCGTTTCTTCAGCTAAAGGTTTTTGTGCTTCACAACCTGTTAAGGCAAATACCGTTAACAAACTTGTAGCTATCAATAATTGTTTAATGTTCATAATGATTCTCATGGGTAATAGACTATAGAGCTGCAATTTTATGATTTATCAGCTAATAACACAAATAAATCAGCCCAAAACGTTAGAGTAAACACTCGTTGCTTTAGCCAAGCGATCGTTGATCGCACGCCACTTTTCGGCTTGTGGCGGCTGCTCTACCAAGATCATATCTAAATTTAGCCTATCTAAATCTCGTAAAGAGCTATATAAATTTTGCGCATAGGCATCGGCCTCTATGGGCATAGCAATAACCGCAGTTAATGCACTGTTATTGACCCAATCAGTTTGACTAGTCAACAAACCCAGCTTTTTACCTTGCTTAATTAAATCAGCCACACTAGCCGACAAATTCGCTGTACTACATAATAGCGCGGGTGTCATCGGTGCGTAGTGTATAGCCATCATGCCGGGTGCGCGTATCTCTGAGACATCCGCCTGCTGCGCATCGGCTGCGACTATTAATTGGCATTGCAAAACAGTTTCAATTTGCTCGCGAGTAATATAACCTGGCCTTAATAATATTGGCTGATCGCCACTTAAATCAATAATGGTAGATTCCACACCGACCTGACAAGCACCACCGTCTAAGATCATATCGACCGCATCACCCAGTTCTTCTTGCACATGGCTGGCAAGTGTTGGGCTAATCCGACAAAAGCGATTAGCAGAGGGCGCCGCAACTCCGCCACCAAAAGCCTGTAGCAACTGCAAAGCTACTGGATGATCAGGCATACGTAACCCTACCGTATCTTGCCCACCAGTGACTTCCAAGGGAACTTCTGGTCTTTTCTTTAAAATAATTGCCAAGGGCCCTGGCCAGAAATGTGCAGCGAGTTGTCTTGCCGTATCAGGAACCGACAGCGCCCAAGCATCAAGACTTGCAATAGAAGCAATATGTACGATAAGAGGATGATTTACAGGACGCCCTTTCGCAGCAAAGATAAGACGGACAGCATCGGGATTAGAGGCATCAGCTCCCAAGCCGTAAACAGTCTCGGTAGGAAAAGCCACCAAAGCACCGGCTTTTAATAAATCAACAGCCTGCAAAATAGCCGCATCATTAGCAATAATAGGATTCATGTAAGAAATTATTTGTTATGAAGTTATATAACGTGCGGTCAATGTAGAGCGTCACAGAGCAAAATTAAACTTTTTTGTAGGGGGTTTTTACAACACACCCTAACCCAACTTAAAACCAACAAAAAAGCCAGCGACAGCACTGCCACCTTGCACGGGTTTACTAGCCACGTTCATAGTCGATAGCCGTTCTTTTAATAATTCAAAACCATGCTTAACTGACCCGATAAAACTATCACCGACCTCTTGAAGATTGATGTTATGAGAGCCTTTAAAGTCAAAATACTGCAACACAAATAACAGAACAACCGCTGCTCCAAGACAAAACAGAGCAATCTTCAACATTTTTTTAGCGAAGAAACCTACCGCTAAACCAATAACAAAAGGGCCGCCTACATTACCCAAAAGGACATCAGGATTAAGAATATCGGCAAAAGGCGCAGTATCAACAGGATTAGTATTCATAACGACCCCTAAAAAAATTGGGTAATGTTAACAGAGAATTGATGCTCGTCATAGGTGGATGCTTTAGGAACGCTGAACCCGAGCTCGGCGGGGACATTGCCAAGCTGGGACTTGGAACTTCCAATAATAGGTCGGGTTACGGCTTGCGCCTAACCCGACCTACAAAACTTGAGGAACGATGTGAGCAGCGTAGGGGGCGTATTGCATACGCCCATCTATCAAACATTCGAGATTGTAGATTGATGATTGCAATAAAGCAACTAATAGGGCGTATGCAATACGCCCCTACGCTCCATCACCACAAGAAAAACATTAAAGCAAAAAAAAACCGCATTAGAGCACTAATGCGGTTAAAGAGAGAGACACTGTATTCATTGTCCAGCAGTTTAAAACATCAAACTGCCGGACTATAACGTTAGTTTAAACTAACGATCTTACCAATCCAACTGTACGCGAGTTTCGATGATGT
Organism: uncultured Methylococcaceae bacterium; assembly: GCA_903934035.1. Taxonomy (GTDB): domain Bacteria; phylum Pseudomonadota; class Gammaproteobacteria; order Methylococcales; family Methylomonadaceae; genus Methylobacter_C. Next base: position 2,047 of record CAIZMK010000253.1, on the reverse strand, counting down.
CGAAGTCAGCGTTGTTGTATGCGTTGCTAGAATTAATATCTAAGGCTTTAATATAGTTGGCCATCACACGAGTATGTGAATTAGGATACCAGTTCAAACCAATTTTAGCAGTTGATGCACGACCACCTTTAATAACACCTGAGTTCAAATTCAGATAATCATAACCAGTTGCCAATTCCCATGCACCCATACCGCCTTTCATATCAAAGTTACGATTTGGTTTAATACGATCCCAAGAAGCAGTTTTAGTTTTATAGTTACGTGACTCACCGGTTAAGAAGTAAGTTACATAACCGTAGTAACCGTCTAAAGCTTCATCAGTATAACCACGGCCAGAAATATCAGTTCTTAAATATTCTGTTTGAGCTGAGAATGGACCATAAACCACAGCCGATTCTGCACCAAAGCGAGTGAGATGATTTGCTTCACGGTTTAAACCAGCACTAGCGCCAGTATTCTTACCAGAAGTCGTCAAAGAACCAGTACTTAAGATACTAGTACGATCAACGTTGTTGCCTATACCATGAGCAAATGTAATGCCGCCATTTTTAAATGTGCCATCAGCACTATAGTTATTATTCAATTGCATATAAGTACCACCAGCACCTACGTGCAGGAACTTAGTTTTGCTTTCAAACCAAGGTGTACCAGCGACACGGCCATTGACTTCCCATGCAGTATCACCAACACCACCACCACGACTACTAGTATCGCCACCTACACCAGCAACTGAAGCACTACCAATAGTAGGAGTAACCATAGCACTTGTTGTATTCCAAGAACGACCTACTGCTTCAGTTTGTAATGAAGTCGCTGCCATCCAACGATCTGTAGAATAGTTACCACCTAAACCTAGTTTATAAGTATTCAAGTCATCAACAAAAGTATCGACTGCCATGTTACGTTGAATAAAGGTTAAATAACGGTTGCTAGTGGCTTCTTCTAAACTGAATGGTTCTTTAAAAGCACCCGCTTTAATTGAAGTTTCTTTAGAAAAATTATAACCTATGAAAGCATCGGTAACGCCTGAAGAAGCGGAGGTACCCAAACCATTAGAAGAACCTGCACGAGTAAAGTCATATTCAAACTTATAGAACGTGTTTTTGAAGAAAGTACCTTCAATACCTAAACGGGCTCTACGTAAAGCCATACCATCACTTAATGTAGTTGGGTAACCTGAGGCTGATGTACCATTTAAACCATTATTATAATTAGCACTTTGATTTACGTTGCTTTGTGAATCAACTTGCAATCTACCGTTAATACCAGCAGTAAAGTTACCGTCTTTAGTAGCAAAGTGAATGCCGTCATCTAATTTAACATGGGCATTTTTAGGATCTGATTCTTCTTTAGCATGTTCTTCTAATGCAGCAATCGCATTAGTTTTCATTTCTAAATCTTTTTTGATCGCGTCGATATCTGTTGCAGCAACAGGAGCGACATAAGGAGCTGGTACGAAAGGCGTGTGACCTGATTTTACATTTGCAGAATCAGTTAATAATACGCGACCTTTACCTGGCTCGGTGAATACTTGCTTAGTTTTGCTATCAACATATAAGTCCATAGCTAAAGCACTGAAAGAAGCAGTTGCTGATAAAGTAGCAGCCATTGCTATTACTAATTTTGTATGTTTCATCTATTACTCTCTGTAGTTATCAAAAAAACTAGCGCAAGGATATAAGAGAAAGATGACAGTATTATTACAATGGCATTAATTTTTTGTTAAACAGCAACAAAGCTTGAGCTGTTGTTGCTGATATACAAAAAAGTTGGATTGAGGCTAAACAACATAAGCCAACAAGCTATGGAAGCTCATGAGCATTGTCGGCTTACGCTATCGAGACTATGAAAGTATTTATGTGGGAGGGGCTTTAGCCTCGAATTCGAGGCTAAAGCCTCTCCCACGTTATATAAAAACAATGACTTACAAAATCAATAAATTGTTTTTGTGTTGTTTTCATAATACTTTTAAAATCGCGTAGGTCGGGTTAGCGCAGCGTAACCCGACGTGTCCGCTGCTGCTATCCCATGATGTCGGGTTACGCTG
>CAIZMK010000252.1 GCA_903934035.1 uncultured Methylococcaceae bacterium | reverse complement strand
CGAGACTGTGAAAGTATTATGATTTTAGCTTCCCCCTTGGTAAAAGGGGGATCGAGGGGGATTTTATTAAGTCATAGGTTATTGATATTTAATAATAATTTTTTAATAGATCAAATCTCCCCTAACCCCTCTTTGCTAAAGAGGGGAATAAAAAGAATACTTTCACAGTCTCTAACTCTAACGCGAACCCAAGCTACAAAAAAACCCAAGTCTTCAGCTTCTAAACTGCCGACTTGGGTTATTTACAACGCGAGTTATAGCAAATTATCTAGGTGCGTTAATCTTATCAATTAATTGCTCTTGACTTAAATGACGTACATCTTCGCCTTTGATCATATAAACTAAATGTTCACAGATATATCGGGCATGATCACCTACTCTTTCCAAAGCACGTACAGTTGTTAGTACATCTAATGAACGAGTAATATTTCTTGGATCTTCCATCATGTGAGTAATCAATAATCTAACGATATTGTCATATTCACGGTCTACTTTTTCATCACGGCCAGTAATGCTTGGAACTTCTTCAACTGACATTCTAGCAAATGCATCTAAAGCATGATCTAACATACTTTTAACAAGATCAATCATGTGATCAACTTCATGCCTAGGCAAGCTATTCACATCACCTGAAATCTTGATAGCTGATTCAGCAATACGAACCGCTTTATCACCCACTCTTTCTAATTCATGGATGATTTTAATGATGGCTAACAATAATCTTAAGTCAAACGCTGTTGGTTGTCTTAGAGCTAATATCTGGGTACATTCCAGATTTATCTCTTTTTCAATCTCATCAATTTGACCATCATGAGCGATCACTTGCTCTGCAAGCTCAAGATCATTGGTAGTGAGAGCATTGATGGCTAACTCTAATTGCTGCTCAACCAACCCCCCCATGGCTAAAACTTTATTACGTACATCTTCCAATTCTTTATTGAATTGTCCAGAGATATGATGACTTATTTTGCTGTTATCCATTGTCTGCTCCTAATTAGCCATATCGACCGGTAATGTAGTCTTCAGTTTGTTTTTTACTAGGATTAGTAAATAACTCACTGGTGGTACCAATCTCTATCAATTCACCCATATACATAAATGCAGTGTAATCAGATACACGTGCCGCTTGTTGCATATTATGTGTCACGATAACGATGGTATATTTTTCTTTAAGTTCATTAATGAGCTCTTCAACCTTTAGTGTTGAAATAGGATCCAACGCTGAAGCAGGTTCATCTAATAATAATACTTCAGGCTCAATCGCAATGGCTCTAGCAATAACTAAACGTTGTTGTTGACCACCTGACATACCTAAGGCATTGTCATTTAGACGATCTTTCATTTCGTCCCATAATGCTGCACCGCGCAAAGCTTTTTCAACGGTCTCTTCCAAAATACGCTTATCGTTGATACCTTGAATTCTTAAGCCATAAGCAACATTTTCAAAGATAGACTTTGGAAATGGATTTGGCTTTTGAAATACCATACCTACGCGTCTACGTAAGGCTGCAACATTGACAGATTTATCATAAATATTGTCGCCGTCAACTAAAATTTTACCTTCAATTCTAGCGCTATCAACCAAATCGTTCATACGATTAATGCAACGTAACAATGTTGATTTACCACAACCACTAGGCCCGATATAAGCAGTTACTTTTTTCTTTTGCATTTCCATGTTAATGCCATGTAATGCCTGTTTTTCACCGTAAAACAGATTTAGGTTTTCTACTTTAATACAGGTTTCACTAGGCTGCTGTTGCGTTGCATCCTTGTCTCGTAAAACTGAGCTCATATCAATTGAATGTGATCTTACATTTTGTGCTGTCATTTGTTTAACCTTCTAGTGCCCGATATTTTTCCCGCAAATTATTTCTGATGACAATCGCAGCCAAATTTAGGCCAATAATTACCAACACTAGTAATAATGCAGTCGCATAAACCAATGGTCTCGCCGCCTCAACATTAGGGCTTTGAAAACCAACATCATAAATGTGAAATCCAAGATGCATAAATTTTCTATCTAAATGCAAAAATGGAAAGTTACCATCTAACGGTAAGGTAGGTGCTAACTTAACAACACCCACTAACATTAATGGTGCTACCTCACCCGCCGCTCTAGCAACCGCTAATATTAAACCAGTCATCATGGCAGGACTCGCCATCGGCAATACTGTCAACCATAAAGTTTCAAGTTTAGTTGCACCTAATGCCAAACTACCTTCTCTAATGGAACTTGGAATACGTGCTAAGCCTTCTTCTGTAGAAACAATAACTACAGGTAAAGTTAGCAAAGCCAAAGTAATAGAAGCCCATAATAAACCCGGTGTACCAAATACTGGCGCAGGCGCTGATTCTGGGAAAAATAGTTGATCTATATTACCTCCCAAAATATAAACGAAGAAGCCTAAACCAAATACCCCATAAACCACCGAAGGTACACCTGCTAAATTATTTACTGCAATTCTAATTAAGCGAGTAATGAAACCTTGTTTAGCATATTCACGTAAATATACAGCCGCGATCACACCAAATGGAGTCACAATTAGCGACATCATCAGAACCATCATCACAGTACCAAAGATTGCAGGAAAAATACCGCCTTCAGTATTGGCTTCACGGGGTTCATCCGTTAAAAATTCAATCGCTTTATTTCCATAATGGAAGACTTTTTCAAACACGTTCATGTTGTTTGGTTGAAAAACTCTAACGACCTTCGCCAACGGTATAACCAATTCAGCACCGTTTTCAGCTTTAGCTACTAAGCTATCAGTACGTAACTTCTGATAAAGCCCTGTCAACGTAGCTTGATATTGCTTGTATTCAGTTTCTAAAGCTGTTTTTTCAGTAGCAATCTCTTGTTTTGCCGCATCATCTAAAGAATTTTTCAGCTCAAGTCTTCTTTGTTTAAGCCTTAGACGTTCTAAAGCATAATTGATGGCTCCAACTTCCTTCTTTTCAATGTGTGCAATTTCTTTAAATATTGCTAATGTTTCAGTAATTTTAGACTGTAATACTGGCCAAGCTTGTTCACCGCTGGCAATAACATTCCCGGCTTCTTTTACTTGGAGTAACTGTCCATAAAAGTTACCCCACTCACGACGCTCAACCACGATCAAGTTAGTAGGTTGAGTATGATCTTTAATATTACGTTCTTGTATCCAACGAAAATCAGCGCCAGTTAGATCTCTATTACCGGTTTTAACTAAATACTGAACTAAAGTATCTTCATTATCAGCCATGACAAAGCCTGTGCTTTTTGCCATCGCTGCGGGTGTAATGCTCGTCTCTACTTTTTCACCAATAATCACTTGAGGCTGTTTATCGGGTTCCTGATAACTAAATTGGTGAACTTGATGTGGCCAAAAATGACCTACACCACGTCCAACTACCAGAGCCAAGACTCCAACAACCATGATAAGACTTAAGCTGACCGCTGCTGCATTCAGCCATATCCAAGGGGTGCCGCTTTTAAACCATAATCTAATCATAATGAACTATATTTTTCGCGTAAGCGCTGACGAATAACCTCAGCCAACGTGTTAAAAACAAACGTAAATACAAACAACACCAAGGCTGCTAAAAACAACACTCGGTAATGAGTACTATCTACTTCCGATTCAGGCATTTCTACAGCAATATTAGCAGCCAAGGTTCTTAAGCCTTGAAAGATACTGATATCCATCACTGGAGTATTACCCGTTGCCATTAATACAATCATAGTTTCACCAACAGCACGACCTAGACCGATCATTACCGCTGAAAAAATACCAGGACTAGCTGTTAATAATACGACCTTAGTCATGGTTTGCCATGGCGTTGCACCTAATGCCAATGAACCAACAGTCAGATGCTTAGGCACACTAAAAATAGCATCTTCAGCAATAGAGAATATAGTTGGAATCACCGCAAAACCCATCGCTATGCCAACAACCAAAGCATTACGTTGATCATAACCTATGCCAAATTCGCTCTTAAACCATTCACGTAAACTACCATTGAATAATAAAGCTTCTAAAGGCACGCTTACGCTAAATGCAAACCAAGCACTCAATATGATAACTGGAACGAGTAAAGCCGCTTCCCAACCACCTGGAATGCTTTGTTGCAGTTCTTTTGGTAAATATTGCCAAGCATAGGCAAACAACATAACGCCTAAAGGAATGATCATAAACAACGAAAACAGACCCGCCAAATGTTCCTCTATAAAAGGAGCTAGCCACAATCCAGCTAGAAAACCCAAAATTACAGTAGGTAATGCGCCCATTAGCTCAATAGATGGTTTAACGTATTGACGCATTTTGGGCGTCATAAAATAAGCGGTATAAATTGCACCCATTAACGCTAGAGGCATCGCCATCAGCATGGCATAAAAGGCCGCTTTCAATGTACCGAACACTAAAGGCGTAAAACTATATTTCGGCTCAAAATCACTATTAGCAGATGATGATTGCCAAATGTAATCAGGCTTAGGATAGCTTTCGTACCAAACTTCTTGCCAAAGTGAACTTAAAGAGACTTCAGGATGTTCGTTATCAACTTTCCAATAACTAATTTTATTATCGTCTGATTGAACTAGCAGTGTATTAGCTCTAGGTGAAATAGCTGCACTTATTGGAAGCGCATTACTGATACGTTCTTTAATCATTTCCCGTTCAGACGTTGAATGATAAATACCCATCATGCCATCTGTATCTAAAGTAACAAAACCTTTACGACGTTGTTCTGGGTTAATAGCGATGACCGCTTTATCAGAGACTTTAAATACTCTAGTTTTTTGCATGCTGAAGCGATTTTGCTTATCTCTCACTTTACTCCATTGAGAAACCAAACCGCTGGTGTCGCCAATCATCAAAGAGATATCACCATTCAAAAATACAGCGCTGGAAACTTTAACTCCAGGCTCAAGAATATTTTGCTCATTAACAAGCGTTGGTGCTGTTTTATCGATAATATCAAACAAAGCGAGTTGTCCAGAACTACCTAATAAATAAAGATTACGTTCTTCTTTATCAATAAGAATATCGGTGACTTCGCTTGCTGAATAATCTAGCACTGAATCAGTTCTAGTAACGGTTGCCTCATCATCAAACAAGGTTTTTTCTTTTTCAAAATGCGCCAAGCGAATTTTATCTGCACTACGCACTATAATAGTACTAGCACCTTCGCCTATTCTAACGGCAATCTTTTCTAATGCAGCACCTGTTTCATCAACGATTAATGGCTCTTCACCCATCGGATAACTTAATACTGGATTGATTTTTCTGATCTTATCCGCATAAGTGACTTTATACTGATGTTTAACGATAATAGCTTTACCATTCGATAAACCATAAATAACAGCACCTTCACTATTAGGACTACCTTGAGAAAAACTCACGATATGTGCGTCTTCAGGTATCTTTAAAGTTTCTGTTGAAATGTTTTTTCCAGTAGACACTTCGAAGAAGATAACTTGTCCTGAATCAGTAAATCTAACAGCGACTTCGTTTTGTTCTTCAACGCCCAACAACACGGTTTTACCTAAACCGGCTTCGGGCACTTCATATTGCTTAACCGATTCGGCATCTGCTGAAAGGAATAAAGGGAATACCACATATAACAAATAGAAAAAGATCAAAGCAATAGCAACGATAACACCCAAGCCACCGATTACTACGCCATAGCGAGCTATGCTGTCTTTTATTAACCGCCAACGTTCATGAACGCTACCAGATGTTTTTGTTATAGCTGGGGAATAATTTGTTTGATTGTTTATTTCAGACATGAGCAGCTTATAAATTAAATTGTGACAATGATTACCGACCTCAAAAAAAAGGGCTGAAATTCACATTTCGAACTTCAACCCCTTTCCATTTGATTGTCAGTATTAATGATGACTATCGTCGAGGGGATAATTCATTAACCAGACTAACTTCCTTGTTAATTTTCATCCACTACTATTACGAATAATTACTGATCTGACTGTCTTATTTAAGAGTAGTCAAAACTTTATCAACAACTTTAGCTGGTAATGGGATATAACCATCTTTTATAACAACTTGTTGACCAATTTTAGATAAAACCATTTTCAAGAATTCGTTTTCTAAAGGTGCCAAAGGTGTGTTAGGTTTTTTATTAACATAAATGAACAAATAACGTGTTAATGGGTAGCTACCGTTAATTGCATTTTCAGGTGTTGCTTCAACAAATGGTTGGCCTTCTTTTTTAGCTAAACCGATCATTTTCACGCCTGAAGTTGAATAACCCATGCCTGAATAACCGATACCGTTAGCAGAAGAAGTCACTGATTGAACCACAGAAGCAGAACCAGGCTGTTCGTTCACGTTACTTTTAAAGTCACCTTTACATAAAGCATGTTCTTTAAAATAACCATAAGTACCTGATACAGAGTTACGTCCGTATAATTGGATACTTTTAGAAGCCCATGCAGGCACACCCGCTTCACCCCAATTAGTAATATCTGCAGCTTGACCACATTTACGAGTCGTTGAGAAAATCGCGTCAACTTGTGGAATACTTAAACCTTTAATGGGGTTGTCTTTGTTAACCATAACAGCCAAAGCATCAATCGCTACAGGAATAGCAGTTGGTTTGTAACCATATTTATCTTCGAAAGCAGCTAATTCGTCATCTTTCATTTCACGGCTCATAGGGCCGATGTTTGAAGTGCCTTCTGTTAACGCTGGTGGCGCAGTAGAAGAACCTGCTGCTTGAATTTGAATATTAACGTTAGGGTATTCACGGTTGAATTCTTCAGCCCATAAGGTCATTAAGTTAGCAAGTGTGTCAGAACCAACACTTGTTAAGTTACCAGAGATACCATTTGCTTTTTGATAAGCAGGTACCGCAGCATCAACAGTTTGTACTGCATTTACCGAAACGCTGAATAATGCTGATGTAGCAAAACCCATTGCTGCGATCAACGATTTAGTTTTAAAAGATATTTTCATCATCAAATCTCTATGTTGGTTATTGTGGGACTATTATTCAATTCTAAGATTACAAGAATATGCAGGTTATATTACAAGGTAATGACATTGTTGTTTTTTTATCAATTAATGTCTAGTCTTACGACAAGATTAGATTGAATTATCCTCATCCAATAAAGACTTTGCATAAGTAAGCGATAGCAATTGTGCACAACCAGGCTCTAAAGCAAACCAATCTTCAGGCATCTTCAAGCGGACGAATGCCGATGTGGGTAATAACTTATTGGTTTCTGGTAAGCGCGTAGCACCTACCAAATAAACCAACAAGTCTTCCAAATCTGGATTATGACCGACCAGTAAAACTCTAGTCGCATTGATTGGACAATCAGCTAATACCGCCTTAATAGCTTCAAGCCCTTCTTGATACATGCGTCTATCTTGCTTAATATCTAAACCCTCGATCGATAAAGCTTTATGAGCAATATTTGCAGTAGAGATCGCTCGCTTTGCTGGCGAACTAACAAGATAATCTGGCAATATATGCTGTTGTAGCATCCATTCAGCGACGCGCTGAACTGCAGCCTTGCCACGTTTTTTTAAAGGTCTATCAAAGTCATCAACCGCAAGATCGCGATCGGATTTTCCATGTCTTAGTAGACATAATTCTTTACTCATATTAATCACCGATATATTTAAAAAGCAGGCAATATTAAAACTAGGTTACGATAGCCCTTGATTGTTACACTGTCATTAAATGTTAATACGACATTGTTAATATAACTGGATAATACTTTTACCCAATTCCTACCCTAACCCTCAAACGTCTTTAATATGCCTTTATCATTTAACTTTATAACAAGTTTAAGTGCAAAGAAATTTATTGCCAAACTTAGCGATAAGGCTAATGTGCAGTTGGTTTCTAAGCAATATTCGTTAAAAACATATTATGACAGCTTTGACTGGCGACTTTATGCAAAGGGTATCAGCTGTGAATTTAATCGCTCAAAAACAAATTCTAGCCTTATTTTAAGAACCCTCGGTGATGATGGTATTTTGGCAAGTGCTGACTTAAATGAAGTCCCTCACTTTAGCCATCAATTACCTTCAATAGAAGTCCGTCAAATTGTCGAGCCCTTATTAGATTGTCGAGCACTCATCGCAGTCTGTAATTTAGATTTCGAAACCTATAGCCTCAATATTCTTAACAGCGATGAAAAAATTATCTTACGTTTAATCTTAGAAGATCACGAACTTTTTGATAATCGTATCATTTTACTGCCTATCAAAGGATACGATAAAGCCACGGAACAAATTGTTGAACTACTCACTACTGATTTTGGTTTAGTTCCCAACCACAAACCGCTATTACTAACCGCTTTACACATGCAAGGCCGTAAACCCAATGACTATAGCTCAAAGTTAAATATCAACCTAGACCCTGATATGCGAGCTGATATTGCTACTAAATATATCTATAGCCATTTACTAAAAGCCATTAAAGATAACGAACAAGGTACTATTGCCAATATCGATAGTGAGTTTTTGCATGATTTTAGAGTGGCCGTTAGAAGAACTCGTGCAGGTCTTAGCCAACTTAAAAACCTGTTGCCTGAAAACTCCAGCCAATACTATACCGATTTCTTTTCTTGGTTAGGTCAAGTCACCGGTACAACTCGGGATTTAGATGTTTATTTGCTTAATTTTGCAAACTATAAAGATAGCCTGCCTGAATCGATGCGCGATGATTTACTGCCACTTTATGATTTTCTGCTGCTTAAGCAAAACCAGGCTCAAAAAGAACTCGCTATAAAATTACGCTCTACTCGCTACCTAACAACCATCTCCGAATGGGAGCAGTATCTCAAAGCACAAGCACCACTGATGCCTGTTGAGCCCAATGCTAAGCTGAGCATTAAACAACTTGCTGATCGACGTATTTGGAAAAATTTCAAGAGAGTTATACAAGAAGGTGACGTGATCACTGAACACTCACCGGCAGAAACCTTACATGATCTTAGAAAGTCTTGTAAAAAGTTACGTTATTTAATGGAGTTTTTCCAAAATCTTTATCCTGAACAACAAATAAAAGTCTTTATTAAAAATCTTAAAGGCTTGCAAGAAGTTCTGGGTGATTTTCAAGACTATGCCATTCAAGAATCAACTTTAAAACAATTTAGCGAAGAAATGCTAGCCAATCAAGTACCGGCTAATACCCTCCTTGCCATGGGCGTACTCATTCAAAATTTAGACACCCTAAGAACTCAGGCACGCGACGACTTTTCTGCTAAATTCTCACACTTCAAACATCAAGACAACCAAGAAACACTAAAACTTTTGCTAAAGGATTAACCCAACAAATCGCTGATTACGCTCTTAAATCTTACTATTTCATTAGCGCTAATCAGAACTCGACTCCTGTTTAAATAACTTGTTTTTATGGCTACTATTAAGTTTCCTGAGCTACAACAATTAGAAAGCATCATCGAACAATTAGGTGATCGAGCCCAAACGACCATTATTGAACGCATCGTTTTTAGAGGGCATGAGTTTCCTATACATTGCATTACCTTAGGTTCTGACCGTCCCGATGTGCCCGTCTTAGCTTTTTTTGGTGGTGTGCATGGATTAGAAAAAATTGGCTCTCAGGTCATATTGTCTTTTTTAGAAACGATTAGTCATTTATTAGACTGGGATAAGGAATTCCTTGCTAGATTAGAAAACTCTCGTTTGATTTTTGTTCCCATCGTCAATCCAGTGGGTGTCTACATGGGTACTCGTTGCAATGGAAACGGCGTTGATCTCATGCGCAATGCGCCCATCGAAGGAGAAGGCGTTACTCGAATTTTTAGTGGCCAGCAACTATCACCGCATTTACCTTGGTATCGTGGCGATCCACTTAATATGGAAAAAGAAGCGCTAGCAGTCTGTCGCGTAGTTGAAGAGCATCTTTTTAATGCGCCACTCTCTATTGCTTTCGACTTACATTCAGGCTTTGGACTTAATGATCGTCTATGGTTTCCCTACGCTTCGTCAAAAACTCCCTTTGCCTTTCTTGCGGAAATCTATGCATTAAAAGCTCAGCTAGATCTTTGCTATAAACATCATATTTATAAAATAGAACCGACTTCTAATGAATATATGATCAATGGTGATTTATGGGACTTTTTATTCAATGAATTTATATTACAAGAAAAAAATGAACGGGTGTTTTTGCCATTGACCTTAGAAATGGGTTCATGGCTGTGGCTGCGAAAAAGCCCTTTACATTTATTTTCACGCTACGGCTTATTTCACCCGCTGTTACCTCATCGTCAACAACGTATCTTTAGACGCCACTTCGCTTTATTTGATTTTTTACATCGCAGCCTTTTGTATCCAGAAAAATGGACGCCGCTTACGCCACAACAAAAGCATGACAACTATCAAACAGCCTTAAAGTTTTGGTATGAATAACTTAACAGGACAGCGCTGGATATTGCTCAGGGGTTTAGCTCGTGAATCAAGACACTGGGGTGCTTTTATAGTACAACTCCAAGCCATATTTCCTGAGGATGAAATAAACTTATTGGATCTACCTGGCACTGGCCGCTTTTATCAAGAAACCAGTCCTAATAGCATTCAAGCTATCTGCCACCAGCTTCGAGCCCAAGCCCTAGATAAGGGCTATTTACAGCAACCCGTCAACATACTTGCTCTATCACTAGGTGGAATGGTGGCATGGGAATGGATGCAATGTTATCCCAAAGATATTGCTACAGCCACTCTCATGAATACCAGTTTTTCGAACTTAAGTCCTTTTTACCAAAGGCTACGCTGGCAAAGTTACCAACAATTTCTTAGTCTAGCAGTGACGCGCAATATCAAACAGAAAGAAGCAAAAATATTACAACTAACCAGTAATAGTCGCGCTGACGATCAGTCTATTTTATTAGAATGGGAAACCATTCAATCCGAACAGCCCATCAGCTTTAAAAATAGTCTTCAGCAGATTTGTGCAGCAGCGACTTACAAACCGAGTAAGAGTGAACCACCCTGCCCTGTTTTATTGCTTAATAGCCTTCAAGATAGGCTAGTCTCGCCTCTTTGTTCAATGGCTATACAAAAACAATGGCAACTAGAACTCCGCAGCCATCCCAGTGCAGGACATGATTTAACCCTTGATGCGGGTGATTGGGTAGTTATGCAATTAAAGGATTGGTTGGTGTAGATTAAATAAGTAACATTCACGCCTACAAACCTTTGTAATGGAGTCAAAACTCACGAGTTTTGTTGCTTGGCGTAGCGATAGCGTAAGCCAAGCATTTATTGCGCGTCCTGTCGGGTTACGCTACCGCTAACCCGACCTACAAAAGTAGTACCTTGTAGGGGCGACAGATTCGTCCTGTACATTCGTTTATTGATACGTTGCGTTTCCGGCACAGGAGCACTGCCGATGCCGGAAACGCTTTACTCACTACGCTCGTAAAGTCTTATTCCGGCCTACAAACCTTTGTAATGGAGTCAAAACTCACGAGTTTTGTTGCTTGGCGTAGCGATAGCTTAAGCCAAGCATTTATTGCGCGTTCTGTCGGGTTACGCTATCGCTAACCCGACCTAAAAGCTACCCAATGTATTATGACGATCTTAGATCTGACTCTGGTTTATTAATAAGTTCTACCCAATCTCTCCAAATAGAAATAAGCACAGCCATGAGTGCTGGCCCCAAAAACAAACCTAATAATCCAAAACATTCCATACCACCGAATATGCCTAATAAGGTCCATATAAACGGTAATTGCACTGCTTTACCGATCAGTATCGGACGCACATAATTGTCTGCAATCAGCGTTAATATCATCCCGTATACAAATAAACCGCTACCTAACAATGGTTCGCCGTTAACCATTAACACCAAGGCACAACTAGTAAATATTAATTTTGCTGCATAAGGAATCATCGCAAAAATGCCTGTTATAGCACCTAACATGGCAGGATGACTTAAACCAACCAATCCGTAAGCTGCCCCCAATAATAAGCCTTTAGCAATTCCTATTAACAATAAGCCATTAACTGTAGAACGCAGAGTCGCTGTCGCATGGTGTATATAGCGTAAGCTTTGAGCTCCGAAGATATATCGATGACTGCTCAGCGTTTTTTCGACTAAATAAACACCAAACTGATAAACACTAAACAAAGCAACCAATAAGATAAAAAAGCCGAAGAAATAATGCACTAAATGGCCAGCAATATGCTGACTATATGCACCTGCATGACTATTACTCAACCATTGCAAGATATCATGATGAACTGTTGAACTATTGACCAAAGTTAGCCAACTTTGTTGTAGCCATAAGCCAACAACAGGCAGTGACGTCAGCCAAGCTGGCGGCGGAATATCGATACTTTTTACATCAGTGAGTAATTGAGACATTGCTTGCGCCTCTTGCGCTAAGCGCAACAAACCATAACTCACAGGTGCCAATATTATCAGGGCAATTACTACTGTTAATAACCAAGCCGCCCAATTTGATTGTCCCTGCTCAGCATTGTCCTTTATTAATCGTTGATAAAGAGGCCACGTACAAATGCCTAAGACCACCGCCCAAGCTAAGTAACTTAGGTAAGCATGTAAAACCCAAGCACCTAAGCAGAATAAAATAACAGCACCGATAAATCTTGCGCGAGCTTGCAGGGTAAGTGACATAGGGATTTAGGTTAATGTTTAGTAAAGGGGATTGGCAAAGAAAGCTGGCTGTCAACTTGATAAGAGTCCGTACGGTATCACAAAGTAATAGTTGTAATGTAGGCCGGAATAAGACTTTATGAGCGTAAGAGACTGTGAAAGTATTCTTTTTATTCCCCTCTTTAGCAAAGAGGGGTTAGGGGAGATTTGATCTATTAAAAAATTATTATTAAATATCAATAACCTATAACTTAATAAAATCCCCCTCGATCCCCCTTTTACAAAGGGGGAAGCTAAAGTCATAATACTTTCACAGTCTCGTAAGCGAGTAAAGCGTTTCCGGCATAAACAGCTCTTCTGTGCCGGAAATGCCATCATGCGCTGCACTTAGAGGCTTTATTCCGGCCTACGATACTACAATATTATTAATTAGAATAAGCCCTAAGCACTTCTTTAACGATGCCTGAACGCACGACATCATCAATACCAAATTCTACCACGCTGACTTTTTTAGTATGTCTGAGTCGATGAACGGCATCTGAAAGCCCAGATTGCATGGAAATATCTTTCTGCTCTATATCGCCATCAATGATGACTTTACAGTTTTCACCGATGCGCGTTAGAAAAAGCTTCATCTGGCTAGGTGTGGTGTTTTGAGCTTCATCCAAAATAGCCCAACAATTCTTAAAGGTTTGGCCGCGCATAAAGGCCAGAGGGGAAGCACTGATACGTTTATGTTTTATAAGGTAATCAACTTGTGAGCGCCCTAGGCGATCATTAAAAATTTGCCTAAAAGGTTCTATGTAAGGTGCGTATTTATCTTCAAGTTCGCCGGGGATAAAACCGAACTTCTCACCCGCCTCAACGCCAGGTCTAGTCAAAATAATACGTTCTATTTTCTTCTCTCTTAATAAGTCTGCGGCTAAACCTGCAACCACATAACTTTTTCCTGTACCGGCAGGACCAATGCCGAAGGTAATTATATTTTCCATAATGGCGTTCATATAAATGCCTTGCGCCTTGGTCATTGGCTCTATGGGCGCATAAGCCTTTCTTTCTGTTCTAAAATCAACAAGGTCAAGCAACTCAAACTCTTCAGATACACAGTTTTTTGTTATATTACGGCGACTTCTACGATTAAACACTTCTTTTTCGTAACTTTTAATGGCATTTTTTCTTGGCATTGATAAGTCTCCTAGCTATTTAGTTTAAGAATCAGACAGAATTTTTTTACCTTTAATTTACTTTTAAGAGGAATGTTAAGAATAATCTAGATTTAAAGACTAATATGCTCAACGTTAACTGTATTCCAAATAGCTTCGATAAAATCGGCATCCATAGTTGGCATACCGTCTTGTATCCATTGCACCAATACCTTGGCAATATTTGGGTAACTGATTTTTATAGCGCGCTCATCCTGTAGCCAATGCTTAATAACCGAGGCATCTAAATCATTCATAGTTTGTCCATAACCCAATTGCTTAAGGGCAGCGGCATTAGAAATTTGCTCCATTTGTGCATGTAATGGTTTAGCGAGTATCTTTTTACCAAGTTGCAAAGCTTCACTGGCTAACTCAAAACCGGCATTACTAATGATACCTGCAGAATCATATAAATCTTTTTGAAAAGCATCTCGAGAAAGAGGGTTAACCACAATGTGAGCATATTTTGACTCGACCACAACTGGCGCATAGACCTGAAAACTAAAGTCGGTAAAGGGCGCTAATAAAGCAACGACTTCGTTTTGATCTTCGAAAGGCAAATAAACGATGATTTTATTTTTAATGATACTTTTGGGCGTTTCAGGGGTTTCAATCACGGGTGGCAAAATAGGCTGACCAAAGTGATGCCAATGCAAACCTACACCCACATGAGCAGGCGCAAAATATTTCATGACTTGATTAGCAATAGGGTCGGAACCTTCCCTAGGAATAGTATGATTAAACGCATATTGATGACCAATACCCAACACGGTTCTTTTTTGCTTCCTGCCAGCCCATGATGTCACCGGTTCAAAATCACTAATAACTAAATCATAAGCACTTAAATCCAATGAATTAATATCATTCATCAAAGTACGTGGCTTAGCTTCTAATGCTGTTTTTAAGTATTTAACCTGACCTTTATGAGTATTAAACGTTAAACCCGTGCGAACTTGATAATCTTTGAAGATGTCCATCTCAAAATATTGCTCGGCAGGTCTACCGGTAAATTGAAAATCAACTTCAATACCTGCCTCATAGAGTTCTCTAGCCATAACTCTTGCACGGGTAATATGGCCATTACCTGTTCCTTGTACGCCATAAAATATCTTCATATTTGTCCTAAACTAAAAATTGCAATACTAATGCCTAACAATGAACCCGCCAAAATATCAGTAGGGAAATGCACTCCCAATATCACTCGCGAGCAGCCCACGCATAAAGCCCACGCATAAAGTGGCATCATTAAGACTGGAAAATAAAAACTGAGCAAAGTAGCCATCATGAAGGCAGCCGAGGTATGCCCTGAGGGGAAACTAAATTGATCAGAAGGAATAATAATACTGTGGAAATTTTCTAAGGCAGCCTGTGGACGATTGCGTTTTAAACCTTTTTTCAGTATCGAATATAGCGGTCTTTCTATTAGAAAAGCCAATAAAATAGCACGTAAACAAGGACTACCTGCGCCTTCATAGGCATAGAGTAACAAGGCAATCAATACGTAATATAAACCATCACCGGTTTTAGATAGGTAACGACAAAACTCAGACAATGCTCTGTGTGCTTGTCTGTTAAATACCCAAGTAAAAATAAAGACATCATATTTATGGATGGAAGCGAACAGTTTCATAGGTTACTCCTAAGCTTAACAGGGCGCTGCAATGACCGCGACACTCTCTTTTACAACTAGCGTTTTCGTCAGTCTTTTACACAGCTTTTTCAATGTAAAGATTAAATCTGTACTATGACAATTCCGTGAACGTTAGTTTAAGGTTATGTGACAAGCTTATAAATCATGACGATTAGACTAATCAATATTTGGGTATACATCTGAATGGCTAAGCCTTAAGTGGACTTAAATAACTAAGCCCTGCTCTTGATAGAGCGTTATGCAACGCTGAAATAATGCTCTTTGAACACTGCCAAACGCTAGCCGCATATTGATGAGCATTACACTAACCTTGCTGAGCGCTCTTGAAAGCATGTTAAGTCTTTTTTTAATCTTCATGAGTCTTACAGAAGTCTTGCTTAGCCCTTAGCAATCACCGAAAAGGCTCTTCAGACCTTGCTAAGGGCTAAGTAAGCCTTGCCGAGCATTATTGTAGCTTCGCTGAGGACTCCTCGATGAAAACAAAGGCTTTGCCGAACTTGCTGAGCACTCAGCAAGCATAGAAGAACGCTCTATTAGCTTTGAATAGTGCTTAGCTAACTTTTCTGAGTGCTCGGCAAAGCTTGAATAACTCTCATCAATCAACACAAAAGTATAAAACATAATATGAGGACAATTTCTAATACGATTCCTAGACTATCTAATTTTAGCAGTGGCACATTTAAAAGCCTGAAATTTTGTCGCTACCTTGTAACAGTGTTGTGTTATAAAGCACAAATTAATATGTTTTAATCCCTAATCGCACAACCCTATGACGCTTTTTGTTCCCCGCTCTTTTTATTACGATATGTTTACAACAAAAAATCAGCTCAAGCCATTTAACTGGCAGCCTTGTTTAAAAATTATTTTGTTAGTTATTAGCTGTTTAACATTAACAGCACACGCCGAAAACTATCCTAATTTAAACAATGATGAGGATTTTTCGCTGATGGGCGCACTAGCGAATCGTGATTGGCATAATATTGAAGATGAACGCTGGAATCTCTATACACAAGGGACTTATATCACTAATTATCATCCCTCATTCCCTGCAGCTTATACTAATCTAAATGACACGCCCAACTCATTATCGCCGAATGCAGAACTAGGCTTTACGGCAACAGTCACCTTTTACGCTGGCGTTAAAGCATGGAAAGGTGCTGAATTTTATTATGCACCAGAAATGGTTTCAGAACTGCCCTTTTCAGGACTCAAAGGCATCGGTGGTAGCATTCCAAATTTTGAATTGCAAAAAAATGGCACTCAAAGCGCTAACTGGTACACCTCAAGAGCTATTTATCGACAAACATTCTCATTGGGTGGCACTGAAAGCGCGGTTAATTCCGGCCCTATGCAATTAGCGGGTACAGTCTCTAGTCGGCGCTTTGTTTTTACTGCAGGTGCGTTTAGTATCCTTGATATCTTTGATAAAAATACCTATGCAGGTGATTTACGTAGGCAATTTTCTAACATGGCCTTTTTAACCCATGCTGCTTATGATTTTGGAGCCGATGCCCGTGGCTATACCGCAGGTTTTGCTGGTGAGTTATATTTTGATAACTGGGCTTTTCGCTTTGCCAGGATTGCCGGCCCCTATGATCCGAATGAGATGTCTAGGAATCTTAATTTATGGAATCATTACGGTGATCAAATAGAACTTGAACACAAGCATGAATTTTATGGTTTAGCCGGTGCGGTTAAACTTTTAGGTTATAGAAACGAGGAACGATCTGGAAGCTTCAGTGATGCAATCAGCGCTTTTCAAGCTGACCCAACCGGAAAAAATGCAACGACTTGTACGACCTTTAATTACGAGAACCCCAATGCCAGCGCACCAGATCTTTGTTGGGCAAGAAAATCCAATATCAAAATGGGTATTGGTATCAATATAGAACAGAGCATTACCGAAGACATCGGCACTTTTTTTAGAGGGATGTATTCTGACGGTAAAACCGAAGTTTACTCTTATACTTCAACGGATAGGTCACTGTCTTTCGGTGGCATTATGAAAGGAACACGCTGGGGACGAGCAAAAGATTCTATCGGTTTGGGTTATGCTGTCAGTTGGCTTTCACCAGAACATGTGAAGTTTCTAAGTATGGGCGGCATAGACGGCTTTATTGGTGATGGCGCTATCAATTACAGTCCTGAACAGGTCGTTGACATTTATTACCAATGGCATGCGTTACCTTCAACGTGGATAACCTTCGATTATCAACATTTAGCTAATCCCGCATTTAATGCCGATCGTGGCCCAGTCGAACTTTTTAATGGCCGCGTGCATTTTGAGTTTTAGCTGTATTTTGGTAGGTTGGGCTAACGGCTCTATCGTTAACCCAACACTTTATTTCTAAATGTTGGGTTGCGAAAAGCACGCGGCCCAAGCTAAGCGACTTTAATATAATATCTGACGTTAAGCAGCCACGTAGCTTTAGTCTCGTTTGCCGTGCCGAGCACCGCAGGTTTTGTCGGGATAAGCCCGAAGGGGCGCGGCATGGATGCCGCGCGTCGGTAGGAGGGCAGGACGCCCTCTCTACCGACCCCCGACAAAACCGAGGAGCGCAGGAAGAAGCGGCAATCGAGCCGCCTTTTCTTTGGATACTTTCTTTTGGCGGAGCAAAAGAAAGTATCTCGCCCTCGGGTGCGAATACCCGATTAAAAAAACCGTCGCGACAGCGACTTCATTATTTGTTTTTTTAAACCACTGAATGGTTGCGTAACAGCAAATAATATTTACACTCTTGGCATCAAACTTAATTTTTCAACAACTTTATCGCCAAATTCAGCGGTAGAAATCATGGTAACACCGGTGCCAGGTTTTGAAAGATCAGCCGTTGAGTAACCATCAGCAAAAACACCTTGCATCGCTGCCCAGACATTTTTAGCTTCTGCACCCATATCAAAACTGTTTTCTAACATCATCGCAACTGAGCCGATCATAGAATACGGATTAGCGATGTTTTTTCCGGCGATATCAGGTGCAGAACCATGTGATGGCTCATAATAAGCTTTATCATCACCCAAACAAGCAGAGGGCATCAAACCTAAAGAACCTAGAATACCGCCACCTTGATCACTCAATATGTCACCGAACATGTTTTCCATGACCATGACATCAAACTGAGTCGGTCTTAAGCATAAATTAGTTGCTGCAGAATCAACTAATTGATGAATCACTTCAACATCAGGATACTCAACAGCCACTTCATCAAGAATTTCATTCCACAATACGCTAGATTTTAAAACGTTACTCTTATGAATGTTATGCAGTATTTTTTTACGCTTTTGAGCTAGCTTAAACGCTTGATGCAAGATACGGCGGATTTGTAACTCGTCATATTCCAACGTTTCTTTTACATAACGTAAACCTTGTTCATTGATACCCGATTCTTTGTTACCAAAATACAGACCGCCCACCAATTCGCGCACCATAATAATATCAATGCCTTCGCCGATGATTTCTGCTTTCAGCGGTGAAAAATGCGCGATAGCTTTAGGCAAAAATACCGGACGAAAGTTAGCGTAAGTATTGTATCGACGACGTAGCGGTAATAAAGCACCACGCTCAGGCTGCTTATCAATAGGAATCTTTTTTGATTCCTCATGACTTAAACCAATGGTACCTTTAAGTATGGCATCAGCTTGGTCGCAAATATCAATAGTCGCTTGAGGGAAAGCATCGCCAAATTCAAAATAAGCACAAGCACCGAAAGCTGCAGGCATTAATTCAAAAGTAACGTCATTGCGCTGCTCAATTAATTTAAGAACCTTGATGGCTTCTTTGGTAATTTCTGGGCCAATGCCGTCACCGGCTAACACTGCAATTTTGTAGTTTTTCATGTTTGTCTTAGAAGTCTGTAGATGATTCATCATAGTGAAGCGTTATAAAGCTGAGTATTTTACTTTATAACGACCCCACCTAAAATAAAAAGTCATGGTTTTTTTAACTCGGGCTCCAACGTTCCACAGCTGGGATTGCGCTTTTGAGACTGTGAAAGTATTCTTTTTTTTCCCCCTCTTTAGCAAAGAGGGGCTAGGGGAGATTTGGTCTATTAAAAATAATCATTAAATATTAGTAGCCTATAACACAAAAAATCCCCCTCAGTCCCCCTTTTACAAAGGGGGAAGCTAAAATCATAATACTTTCACAGTCTCTTTTGCTACATCCCAGCAATCGGAGCTACATTGACAAACTCAGTATCTGCTCTACCAAGATAACTGCAAAAACTTTTGCAACGATTAATAACATCAGTTACCTAAGGCCAATTATGTGGCACATTTGCCAAGCAACTAAAATAATTATGACAAGACTAAGCCCAAGATAAAAACTTACGGTAAAATGGCGCAATGTTTAAAGTGTCACTATCCTCGATCTGTTTCACTTACAAAATCAAAGTAGTTGCGTAATCACTCTTATTGATCTTCCAACTCGCCAACTCCTGTCGGTTAATAGACAGATTTTTTATCATTAGCAATACCGTCATGACACCTAACTTAAAATATTTACATCCCTATCCCTTTGAGAAATTAGCGCAACTTAAAGCCGGTATCGTTCCGCCTGCCAACAAATCAGCTATCGTCTTATCAATCGGAGAGCCTACTCATACAACACCCGGCTTTATTGAAGAGGCTTTGTTAAACCATATTTCGGGTCTATCTAATTATCCAACCACCAAAGGCATAATAGAACTCAGACGCGCCATTGCTGAATGGATAGCCCAACGTTTTCAAATTCCATCCGCAGATATTAACCCAGAAACTCAGGTCTTACCGGTCAGCGGTACGCGCGAGGCTTTGTTTTCCTTTGCTCAGTTTTCAATTGATCCTAGCACTAAGCCCATTGTCATTATGCCTAATCCTTTTTATCAGATTTATGAAGGTGCGGCTTTATTGTCAGGGGCAGAACCTTACTTTTTAAATACGACTGAAGAATCGGGATATTTAGCAGATTTTGATGCGGTGCCAGTAGAAATTTGGCAACGTTGCCAACTGATTTATATTTGCTCACCGGGCAATCCCAGTGGTGCAGTAATGAGTGCTGCTGATCATGAAAAACTCATTAACTTAGCCGAACAATACGATTTTGTCATCGCTTCCGATGAATGCTATAGCGAACTCTATGATGATGAACAACAACCACCAGCCGGCTTACTGCAAACGGCTTATCAAATGGGTAATCATGACTTTAAACGTTGCGTAGTTTTCCATAGCTTATCTAAACGCTCTAATGCACCGGGTTTACGCTCAGGATTTGTTGCCGGAGATGCTGAGCTATTAAGTCAGTATTTTCAATATCGGACTTATCAAGGCTGCGCGATGCCTTTGCCTAGCCAATATGCCAGTATTAAGGCTTGGCAAGACGAAGAGCATGTGATCGAGAATCGTCGTTTATATCGTGAAAAGTTTGCCGCCTTCATCGAGATACTGTCAGAGGTCTGTACTATTAGCAAACCACCCGCTGGATTTTACGTTTGGTTGAAAATCCCCCAGCCGTTGGCCTCCCCCTCAGAAAAAGGGGGATTGAGGGTGATTTCAGATACCGAGTTTGCCCAGCAGTTATTTGCCAGAGAAAACATCACCGTACTACCGGGTAGTTTTTTGTCTCGAGAATTTGAAGGACTCAACCCTGGCCTCAACCATGTTAGAATTGCTTTAGTTGCACCACTCGATGACTGCATAGATGCTGCTCATCGTATTAAAAATTTCCTTAACACACTATAAAGAAGAATCATGTCACAACTTGAAAACATTATTAACGACGCATTTGAACAACGCTTAGACATCACACCCGCCAACGTTTCAGCGGAGATTCGCTCTGCCGTAACAGAAACGCTTAACTTGCTTGATCAAGGCACCTTAAGAGTCGCTGAAAAAATAGATGGCGATTGGGTGACTCATCAATGGCTAAAGAAAGCCGTACTTTTATCTTTCAGAATCAACGAAAACCGCATGATGGATGGCGGCAACACCCGTTATTACGACAAAGTCGAATGCAAATATTCTAATTACAGCGAAGAAGATTTCGCTAAAGCCGGCGTGCGTGTAGTGCCTAATGCGGTTGCTCGTCACGGCTCTTATATTGCCCCTGGTGCTATATTGATGCCTTCTTACGTGAATATCGGCGCTTATGTAGACAGCGGCACTATGGTTGATACTTGGGTTACCGTTGGTTCTTGTGCGCAAATTGGTAAAAACGTACATCTTTCAGGCGGTGTGGGCATTGGCGGTGTCTTAGAACCTTTACAAGCAGGTCCGACTATCATTGGCGACAACTGTTTTATTGGTGCTCGTTCTGAAATCGTAGAAGGTGTTGTCGTTGAAGATGGCTGTGTTATTTCCATGGGCGTTTATATCGGCCAAAGCACCAAAATTTTCAACCGTATGACGGGTGAAGTCAGTTATGGTCGCATTCCTGCTGGTTCAGTGGTGGTATCAGGTAACTTGCCTTCAGCCGATGGCAGCTACAGTCTTTACTGTGCAGTTATTATCAAACAAGTTGATGAAAGAACTCGCAGCAAAACTGGCATTAATGAATTGCTAAGAGATTGATTATCCTCATCACACCGAGTTAAAGTTTTTTGTAGGTCGGGTTATGCTATCGCTAACCCGACCTACCTGTTATTTCTCCCAAATTCATGTAAATTGTAGGCTGGATAAGCCTAAAAATAGCACAAAACAAATCACGCTTAACATCGTGTCTTCTAATACCCTCGAATAAATAAACTACCATGATTAACAACGATGTATTACGCCGAGTACGCTATGCTTTAGAGCTTAACGACCCAACTATGATTGAAATATTTGCTTTAAATGATGTGATTATCGAACGCGATGAGCTGCTACATTTACTCAAAAAAGATAACCAAGAAGGTTATATCGAGCTTGATAATGAACGTATGGATGCCTTTTTGAAAGGACTGATTACCTATAAAAGAGGTGTACTTGAAACTCCGCATGGACAAACTAAACCAGCAGAATTACCACTCACCAATAACAGCATACTTAAGAAATTAAGAATCGCTTTAAACTTTAAAGAAGAAGACATGTTATCGACCTTAAAGTTAGCGGATTTTCAAATTTCAAAAGGCGAGCTCAGTGCTTTTTTTAGACAAAAAGGTCATAAAAACTATCGAGAATGTGGCGACCAGATTATTAGAAACTTCTTGCAAGGTCTTACTATCCGCTATAGAGAGCAAGACTGAACAACGACTATTAATAACTGACGTTACGCAGTACAGCGCTTTCACTCGTTTGCCGCGCCGAGCACCGCAGGTTTTGTTGGGAATAGCCCGTAGGGGCACGGCATGGATGCCGTGCGTCGGTAGGAGGGCAGGAAGCAGCGGCAACCGAGCCGCCTTTTCTTTGGATACTTTCTTTTTGGCGGAGCAAAAGAAACTATCTCGCCCTCGGGTGCGAATACCCGATTAAAACAACCGTCGCGATAGCGACCTCATTATTTATTTTTTATAAACAACTGAATGGCTACGTAACATCAGTTAATAATATCGCGCCATGAGTTGCCGGTAATAATCAGCTTCTTCAATCTTTTCTCGTTTAATAGCACCATCCAGATAAATCTGAGCTTTTTTTAAGAGTAAGCTGGTAGCGGACTGTTGGTTTTCTTGTGATAACTGACCGCTATCAATGATTTTTTGCAAGGCTTTGATACGAAATCGATCCATACCCCAATACTTTTGTGATAACTGATCATCATGGCCGCCGTACTTTTTTATCTGAGCTTCAGCGATCAATAATACTGGGTAATGGGCAGTGATTCTTAGCCATAAATCATAATCTTCACAAACTGGAAAGTCACTATCAAACACACCGACAGCCTCAAATACAGAGTGATGAATGATAACGGTTGAGGGTGATATCGCACATAACTGCAAGCAATCATCAAATATCCAACCCGCTGTTTTAGTGTATTTCTTAGCGGGATTGACGCGTATACCATTTCGTATCCACATTTCTTCAGTATGACAAATCTTGCTTTCAGGATTATCTGCCAACGCCTTACTTTGTTGACTTAATTTATCGGGCAGCCATTCATCATCGGCATCTAAAAAAGCCAACCAATCACCATTAGCTTGGGCTATACCCACATTTCTGGCGCTACTAACACCTGCGTTCTCTTGGCGATAATAACGTAGCGTTGGAAATTCCTTAGCGATCATAAGATCGGTACCATCGTTAGAGCCATCATCTACGACAATGACTTCAGTCGGCTGCAAGCTTTGAGCATAGACCGATAATAAAGCGCGCCTTAGGAACTCACGGCGGTTATAAGTTGGAATAACAACAGAAATATTCATATAGCTGGTGAATGTTGTTCATTTGTAATGGGCTTTCGAAATGTCGGCTACCAATTTAAGGCGCGACAAATATTTGGCTTCACCTTTCACCTTTCACCTTTCACCTTTGCCTTTTGCCTTTGCCTGGGCTTAGCCGAATTGTCGGGTTACGCTATCGCTAACCCGACCTACGCGACTAACGCGAAAATCGTGAGTCATTATCTTTGTGGATTAAAAATTGATCTGGGTGTTTCTGACCCATCGCTTTCAGCAGCATTTTTGATAAAAATTTGTTTTAAGCGATTAAAAGCTGACCATAAAGTAGTATCCATAATGGTTTCATTACCTACCGAAACAATCACTCTCGTTAATTCGGGAATTTTGTTTTTGGTTGAAGCCATATAAATAGGATGTACATAAAGCACAGTATTACCCATCGGTAGAATGATCATACGACCCATTTCAACAACAGAGCCATGCTGATCCCAAAGAGTAAATTGTTCAGAAATTTCAGGATTTTGATTTATCAAAGCCTCAACTTGTGCAGGGCCATTAACTTGTACATCTTTACCAAATTTATAAACTGTAATACTCGGCTTATAATCTAATCCGCACTTTGTTTTATCTAAAGTACCGGCTACCCCTATCATGCTCAGATTAGTCCTATTAACGGGCGTCATAGGATTAATTAAAACAAACTCTTCGCTATCATTACAATTACCAAAATCCATAGTTTGATAATAGGGCAAAACGGGTTGCTCTCTTACATTA
Organism: uncultured Methylococcaceae bacterium; assembly: GCA_903934035.1. Lineage (GTDB taxonomy): Bacteria > Pseudomonadota > Gammaproteobacteria > Methylococcales > Methylomonadaceae > Methylobacter_C. The sequence continues at coordinate 13,539 of CAIZMK010000252.1, read as the reverse complement.
GCCTGCGCCCAAGTTTCTGCCTGCTCATAAAATAACTCGGGATTTTGCTGATGGTATTTGGCATACACCTTCATTTGAAGATAATAAAGATCACGAGGATAACGTAAGTGTTGCTTTAACTCGACTGGCATTTCGTCCAGATTCTTAAACAAGCCTGGGTAAGCATTGTGATAAGCTTGAATAATGGCGTCTGAAGGATCGGAAATATAAAAATCCACATCACCATCATAAGCATCTACAACAATCTTAACGGAATTACGAATGTAGTTAAATTTTTGATGACCTGATAAGAAATCCGCTTCTGCAGGTTTAGAAACAGGATATTTATCCGATAAAGTGTAAGCATCTTGTATCCAGTAAAGTCGATCTTTGGTGATGACTAAGTAAGGATCTTTATCAAGATGTAAAAAGGGCGTTAAATGATTAATGCGCTCGGTAATATTTCGGCGAATTTTGACTTTACTCTCAGTTGATATATTAGTTGAAAAGAATATTTTTTCGTCTTTAAAATAAAGAGAAAATAAGGCCTTTCTAAATAAAGAGGGAATCGGAACCCCACCTTCACCATGATATTCTTCCGAAACACTTGGGTCAGAACTTGCAATACCGGGGATCTTAAGTTTATTGGGTACAATGGCATAATCGTATTTCTCAAGACCATAGTAGATATCTGGATGCACGACATTAAAACCCACATCTGAATGCATATTCAAATCACGCAAATACCAAACCAATGGATTATCAGCATCTTGAGCCGCAGGCGTTACAACTGCGCCATAACCATGGGTATAGCGTAAATGTATGTTTTCCCAATTTTGAGCTTCTTTGGGTAACTTAGAGGTATTAATTTCTCTGGCAGCAATATCAACCTGTCTTGTATGATCGAGAATAAAATAACGATCTTCATCAACAGTCAACATGTTGTAATAAGGTCTTATCTCTTGCAATTGCTTATAGCTATCAATGATATATTCTCTATCCCATACTGGAATATTCTCAAAATGCTTTTGTGTACTCCATGTTTCTATATCCTTAGCCGCATCAAGCTTAATGGTCATGTCAACGGTTTTAACATTCTTTAAATCATAAGCCGCTAGCGTTGAATCAATATTCAACTGCATATAGGGTTTGTTAGATTTAACAGGGTTTGGATTAACGATATATCTCTGAATAGCATCAGGAATTGCCTGAATTTTAGGTAGACCTAATACGCAAATAAACGCCGTCAAAGTGATTAAAAATGGCGTTTTTATGCGATGTTTTTCTGAAAAAATAAACAAAACAGCTGACACCGCTGTCGCCATAAATGTCACGATAGCTAACCATATTAGCGGTAATTTATAACGAATTTCGACAAACCCTGGCCCAGAAAATATGGGTTCATAAGCGTTGGTATATAACAAATCATAGCGTTGCAACAAGAAACCCCATACCACAAAGGCAACGACGAAGCTTATTAAGATAGTTAAATGAACTTTGGCACCTACAGGAAATTCTTTATTTTGATTAGGTACAAAGATATGTTCTAGCCAATAGAGCGCACCTACAAATATAAAAATTAAGCCACTGGTAATGAGTAACTCTTTTTGAATGAGTAGGTATATCGGATAAGAAAGTAGATAAAAACTAACATCTCGTCCATATACACTTTCTGTTACGCCTGATTCAGCACCGAAAAAATAAAGTAATGAGGTTTCCCATTGATTATAGAAAGGTAAGGCGACAAAAACAGCGAGTGCTAAAGAAATCGGAGTATAGACTTTAACTGAACCACTCATAAACATATCAGCAAAACGCTGAAAGCGCTGACGTTGGTCAGCATTATTTAGAAACTCATCGGGTGGATTTAAGCCTAAATATCGAGAGGCAATCCAGAAATGAAAAAAGAACAACGCAAAAAATGCCACTGTGACGCCACCCGACAAGAAAAACTTATAGAGTAATCGTAACCAAAAATAAGCTTCAAGCTTTAAAGACTGGAACCACCAAAGGTCTACAAATAGATCAATAAATATGAAATGAAAAACAACATATAAAATGATTGTAATAGCGAGTATCGCGCCTATCGCGATAGGTAAGAACTTCAGATTCCGCATAGTGCCCTCAGAGATCGTATTGTTAATCAGGTCGAAAAACTCTTTTAAAATTAAGTGCCAAGCACTTCAATTAATTGACTTTAAATAATCACCGTCGTTAGTGAATATTTTGACTGCTGGTAAATTGAAACTTAGTCGCTTGCGTGCTAGCCTTTATTCTAACACTCTATAATCATTTATATTGCTGGGAATTCTCTCATTCAACACTATTGTATTTATCCACAGATTCCTATACCCACCTTAGTAACGGGTCATATAGTTAATTACAATCGTAAATTTAAGCCTTAGGCTATCAAATATAGCGTAGCTTATTAGGTTGATTATTAACGGTGCAATACGCCAAAGCTATTGCACCCTACAAAATTACTGCTTTATAGGTTTATAAAATTAAGGAGTACGAAAAAAAGAACTCCTTAATTTTGAATACACTATTCGACTGTTACAGATTTTGCTAAATTACGAGGCTGATCAACATCCGTGCCTTTTAACACAGCGACATGATAAGACAATAGCTGTAAAGGGATGGTGTAAATAATGGGTGATATTTCATTTTCAACTTGCGGAACCTTTACAATTTGTACATTAACATCGTTTTCTGTCGCGAGGGTTTCATCCATAAAAACGATCAATTGCCCACCTCTGGCACTGACTTCCTGTATATTTGATTTTAGTTTCTCTAAAAGACTATTATTAGGTGCCACGGTAATAACAGGCATATCTGCATCAATCAAGGCTAAAGGTCCATGCTTTAATTCTCCAGCAGGATAGGCTTCTGCATGAATATAAGAGATCTCTTTTAATTTAAGCGCTCCTTCCATCGCAATTGGATAATGCGAACCTCTTCCTAAAAATAATGCATGTTGTTTTTCAGAAAATTGCTCAGCTAATAGTTTAATTTCATCATTCAATTGCAGTACTTTTTCAATATTGCCTGGTAGACGAAATAATTCCGAGGTAATTTTTTGCTCTACCTGTGCCGTCATCTCAAAGCGTCGACCAATAGCCATGACTAATAACATCAAAGTCGCTAATTGAGTGGTAAAGGCTTTAGTTGAAGCCACACCAATTTCTGGGCCTGCACGGGTCATTAATACTAAATCAGATTCTCTAACCAGCGAACTTTCGGGCACGTTGCAAATGGCTAAGGAATATTTTGCACCTAATTTTTTAGCTTCTTGCAAAGCTGCTAAGGTATCCGCTGTTTCACCAGATTGAGAAATAGTGACAATTAATGTATCAGCTTGTAAAACAGGATGCCGATAACGAAATTCACTAGCAACTTCAATTTGACAGGGTACTCTGGCTATTTTTTCAAACCAATAACGAGCAACCAATCCAGCATGAAAGCTAGTTCCACAGGCTAAAATTTGCACCGATTTAATACTATCAAACACTTCAGAAGCATTGTGTCCAAATGAACTTTCTTCTAGTCGATTATTAATAAAGCGACCTTCAAGTGTTTGCGAAATAGCAAAAGACTGCTCATATATTTCTTTTAGCATGTAATGACGATAATCGCCTTTATCGACTGAATCCGCTGTTAGTTGACTTTCTTTAATGGGTCTACTGACTACATCACCCTCATTATTATAAATTACCACGCTATCAATAGTAATTGAGGCTATGTCACCGTCTTCTAGAAAAATAAAACGTTGCGTGACTGGCAGTAATGCCGCAACATCAGATGCGATAAAATATTCACCGATACCGACACCAATCACTAAAGGACTTCCTTTACGGCAAGCTATTAAGGTATTGGGCTCAACAGTACTCATGATGCCCAAGGCATAAGCACCTTCTAGCGATTTAATTGCTAATTTCACTGCATTTAAAAAGCCAGATGTTGATTCCAGAGCTTGATAAATTTGGTGAACAATAACTTCGGTGTCTGTTTCTGAAGTAAATACATAACCACTTTCTTTAAGTGAAGTACGTAATTTTCCATGATTTTCAATAATACCGTTATGAACTACCGCAACTTTATCTTGGCTTAGATGAGGATGTGCATTTTCGGTACTTGGTTTGCCATGGGTTGCCCAGCGGGTATGCGCTATACCGATATTTCCAAATACAGGATCTTGTTGCAATAAGTCTTCAAGCCCTTTAACTTTACCTAACTCGCGTTTTCTATAGATTATGCCGTCATTAATAACCGCCAACCCCGCTGAATCATAACCGCGATATTCTAAACGCTTTAAGCCCTCTAACAATATAGGTACGATATTTCGTTGCGCTATTCCACCTACAATTCCACACATATTATTTTTCCTGTTTAACCGGACGTTGCCAACTTGTAATTGTAATTTGCTTTGCTCTACTTAAAGTCAATTGATTTTCTGGGCTATCTTTTGTAATAGTTGAACCTGCGCCTATCGTGGCATTTTTACCGATAGTTACAGGTGCGATTAATTGACTATCTGAACCAATAAAAGCACCATCTTCAATGATTGTTCTAAATTTATTTACACCATCGTAGTTACAAGTAATCGTACCTGCACCAATATTTACGCGACTACCTACTGTTGCATCACCTATATAACTTAAATGATTTATTTTACTTGCAGAAGCAATTGTTGTTTTTTTGATTTCAACGAAATTACCAATATGCACTTGCTCAGCTAAAACACTTTCAGGGCGTAACCTTGCAAAAGGCCCAATCTTACTGCCTTGGCCAATGATGGCATTATCAATTATACAGTTCGCTAAAATGTCCACATTATCTGCGATTATAGAATTATTGATATAGGTATTAGCACCTATACGCACATTATTACCAATGCTATTTTTACCTTCTAAAATAACATTCACATCAATAATAATGTCTGTACCCAGTGAGTCAATTGAACCTCTGAGGTCAAAACGTGCAGGATCCATTAAGGTTACACCCTGTTCCATCAGATAATTAGCTCGCTCAAGCTGATAAACACGCTCCAAATGACTTAACTGAATTCGATTATTGACTCCTAAAACTTCATCGACCGACTCTGGCTGACTCGTTATAACAGCAATACCATCTGCAACTGCCATTTCAATGACATCAGTTAAATAGTACTCGCCTTGAGCATTATTGTTCCCTAACTGATTCAGCCATTTCTTTAACTGTTGCCCTTGAACTGCCATGATACCGGTATTACCTTCCTTAATTAATTGCTCGGCAGCAGTTGCATCTTTTTGTTCAACAATTTTACTAACTTGACCCGAAGCATCTCTAACGATTCTGCCATAACCCGTTGGATCATCGAGATTGACTGTTAATAGAGCAATAGACTGTTCACTAACATTTTTAATTAGGGCATTAACGGTATTCAATTTCAATAAAGGCACATCGCCATATAAAATTAAAACCGTATCACTGTCAGTAAAGTGTGCACTGGCTTGCTGTACTGCATGACCTGTACCTAATTGTTGTTTTTGTTCAATCCAACTGACGTCCAAATCATTCAAAGTTTCCCTTACTAAATCTGCACCATGACCATAGACAATCTTAATAGCATTGTTTTCTAATTGCTTCGACATATCATAGACATGCTCTAGCAGCGATCTATTAGCTATTTGATGTAATATTTTAGGTAGTTGGGAACACATGCGCGTGCCTTTACCGGCAGCAAGAATAATAGTCGTAATCTTCATATAAAATCCTGTTAAACAAAAAAGCCCGATAACGTGACAACGATACCGGGCTTTTAAAATTATAAGATTGCTTTTAGTATACCAATAACAAACAACTGTTATTAACCACCACGCTTTCTATATCTATCAAGGGTTCTTAATTGCATAACAGCTTGTGCCAATTGAGCTTGAGCTGTTGCATAATCAATCTTACCTGTTTTATCAGCCAAGGCTTCTTCGGCTCTGACTTTAGCATCTAATGCTGCTGCTTCATCAATATCTTTTGCACGAATAGCGGTATCAGCCAAAATTGTTACTAGATGTGGCTGAACTTCCAAATAGCCACCTGAGATATAAAAGGGATAGCTTTCATTCTCGGTTACTTTAATCCGAACTTCACCAGGGTTTAATCTAGTTATAAATGGCGCATGTCGAGGTGAAATACCCACTTCACCGAGTTCAGCTGGAGCAAATACCATTTCAGCCAAACCAGAGTAAATCTCTTTTTCTGCACTTACGATGTCTACATGTACGGTCATGGTCATTTCTTCACCTGTTTCAATACTCTCTCTATCATTGGATAGAGAGATACTGTCTTAGCCTTTTAATGTCTTAGCTTTCTCAAGTACTTCGTCTATGGTACCAACCATATAAAAAGCTTGTTCTGGAATAGCATCGTAATCGCCGTTGATAATACCTTTAAAACCAGCAATAGTGTCTTTTAAAGATACATATTTACCAGGCGAACCTGTAAATACTTCAGCAACAAAGAAAGGCTGAGATAAGAAACGTTGCATCTTACGAGCTCTAGCAACAGTCAATTTATCTTCTTCTGATAACTCATCCATACCCAAGATAGCAATAATATCGCGTAACTCTTTATAACGTTGCAAAATACCTTGAACACTACGAGCCACATCGTAATGCTCTTGTCCTATAACTAAAGGATCAAGCTGACGACTAGTTGAATCTAATGGATCAATCGCAGGATAAATACCTAACTCAGCAATTTGACGTGATAAAACTACGGTCGCATCTAAGTGAGCAAAAGTAGTTGCAGGTGAAGGATCTGTCAAGTCATCCGCAGGTACATAAACGGCTTGAATTGAGGTAATAGAACCTGTTTTAGTTGAAGTAATACGTTCTTGTAAAACACCCATTTCTTCAGCCAAAGTTGGCTGATAACCTACTGCTGAAGGCATACGACCTAACAAAGCAGATACTTCTGTTCCAGCCAAGGTATAACGATAAATATTATCTACGAAAAATAATACATCACGACCTTCATCACGGAAATATTCCGCCATGGTTAAACCCGTTAAAGCAACGCGTAGTCTGTTTCCTGGTGGCTCATTCATTTGACCATAAACCAACGATACTTTGTCGATTACGTTTGAATCAGTCATTTCATGGTAGAAATCATTACCTTCACGAGTACGTTCACCAACACCAGCAAATACTGAATAACCGCTATGTTCAATTGCGATATTACGAATCAATTCCATCATGTTGACGGTTTTACCTACACCGGCACCACCGAACAAACCAACTTTACCACCTTTAGTAAAGGGGCAAACTAAATCGATAACTTTAATGCCTGTTTCAAGTAGTTCATTCGCTGAAGCTTGCTCTGCATAACTTGGAGCTTCACGATGTATACCCCATTTAACTTTTTCGCCAATTGGACCTTTCTCATCGATAGGCTGACCTAATACATTCATAATTCGACCTAGGGTTTCTTGTCCCACTGGCACTGAAATAGGCGCTTCTGTATTAGTCACTATCAAGCCACGACTTAAACCATCTGTACTACCCATAGCAATGGTTCTAACGACTCCATCGCCTAGTTGCTGCTGAACTTCTAATACTAAATCTTTGCCTTCTACAATTAAGGCATCATATACTTTTGGCAACTCTTCACGTGTAAACTCCACGTCAACGACCGCGCCTATAATTTGTACGATTTTACCCGAACTCATTCTGTGTCCTCTAAAGTTTTGTGTCATATTTGAATGGGGCGACTACACAAGCCTAATCATATAGGCAGATATAAATATCAACCTCTCCACGATTAAACGGCAGCAGCACCTGCAACAATTTCTGAAATTTCTTGAGTGATTGCGGCCTGTCTAGCTTTATTGTAAATTAACTGCAACTCACCGATAAGATTTCCGGCATTATCTGAAGCACTCTTCATTGCCACCATTCTGGCTGCTTGTTCACAAGCATTGTTTTCAACCAAGCCCTGATAAACTTTGGATTCAACAAAACGATTCAGCAGATGATCCAATACTTCTTTAGCATCAGGCTCATATATATAATCCCAATGGCCGTTTAAGTTTTCATCAAGATCACAAACTACTATTGGCAATAATTGTTCAACAGTAGGTCGTTGAGTCATGGTATTTACGAATTCATTGCTAATAATAAACAACTGATCGATTTTACCTTCTTCGTATGCATCCAGCATGACTTTAATGACACCAATTATGTCGTTCAGATGTGGAGCATCTCCTAATTTAATAGCTTGGCCCACTAAATTGACTTTCAAATTACTAAAAAAACCAGATGCTTTTGTACCAATAGTACAAACATCTACTTCAACCTTAGCATTTTCCCACTCAACTAAATTGCCTAGCGTCTTTCTGAATAAATTGGAATTCAGACCTCCGCATAAGCCTCTATCAGAACTGACCACAATAACACCGACTCTTTTAACATCACGAGCTATTAAATAAGGATGCTTGTATTCTGGATTAGCTTGCGCCAAATGCTTAATAATCTTAGCTATCTTTTTAGAATAAGGTCGTGATGCTTGCATTCTGTCTTTTGTTTTACGCATTTTACTCGCGGCAACCATCTCCATTGCGCGAGTGATCTTCTGAGTATTTTTTATACTCGCGATCTTTGTGCGTACTTCTTTACCAACAGCCATTTGGAGACCCTTTTACCAACTATGAGTTTTAACGAAAGATTCAATAGCTGCTCTTAAACTATTGCTTATTTCATTACTAAAATCGCCGGTTGCATTAATGTTATTCATCAATTCAGAATGCTCGGACTTCATGAACAACTGTAAGGCTGCTTCAAAATCAAGAACTTTATTGACTGCTATGCTATCGAGGAATCCCTCATTAGCTGCAAAAAGTGATACTGCCATTTGAGCAACTGACATTGGCGAATATTGATTTTGCTTCATTAACTCGGTGACGCGTTGACCACGTTCAATTTGCTTACGTGTACTTTCATCTAAATCTGATGCAAACTGAGCAAATGCTGCTAACTCACGATATTGCGCCAAATCTAAACGGGTACCACCACCTAATTTCTTAATGATCTTGGTTTGGGCGGCACCACCTACGCGTGAAACTGATAAACCAGCATTTACAGCAGGACGAATACCTGAGTTAAACAAATTACTTTCAAGGAAAATTTGTCCATCAGTAATAGAAATTACGTTAGTCGGTACGAAAGCAGAAACGTCTCCACCTTGAGTTTCAATGATAGGTAATGCTGTCAATGAACCTGTTTTGCCTTTTACCTTGCCACCCGTTAATCTTTCAACTTCTGCAGCATTAATACGTGAAGCTCTTTCAAGTAAACGTGAATGTAAATAAAATACATCTCCAGGATAAGCTTCACGACCTGGTGGACGACGTAATAATAAAGATACTTGACGATATGCCCAAGCTTGCTTAGTCAAATCATCATAGATTATAAGTGCATCTTCACCACGATCTCTGAAGAACTCACCCATAGAACAGCCAGTGTATGGGGCAATGAACTGTAACGCAGCTGACTCAGAGGCCGATGCAGCAACAATGATGGTATGCGCCATAGCACCATGTTCTTCAAGTTTACGAACTACGTTTGCAATTGATGAACGTTTTTGACCAATGGCAACATAGATACATTTTATGCCCGTACCTTTTTGGTTAATAATGGCATCGATAGCAATTGCAGTTTTACCTGTTTGTCTATCACCAATAATTAATTCACGCTGTCCACGACCTACAGGAATCATCGCATCAATTGATTTCAAACCTAACTGTACTGGTTGATCAACAGATTGACGAGCAATAACGCCTGGTGCGATTTTTTCAATCGGAGCTGTTTCAGTGGTCTCAATGGCGCCTTTACCATCAATTGGATTTCCTAGCGCATCAACAACGCGACCTAGTAATGCTTCACCAACAGGTACTTCAAGAATTTTTCCGGTACACTTTACGATATCGCCTTCAGTTATATGCTGGTATGAACCTAATACCACAACACCGACAGAATCTCTCTCAAGATTAAGCGCCATTCCAAACGTATTGCCTGGAAATTCAAGCATTTCGCCTTGCATCGCTTGAGAAAGCCCGTGTACTCTAACAATACCGTCCGTCACACTGACGACAGTACCTTCTGTATGTGCTTCGGCACTTAAGTCGAAGTTTTCGATCTTCTTTTTAATCAGATCACTTATTTCAGATGGATTTAATTGCATTTGCTATTTCTCACTCTTACTTTAGCGCTTTTTGCATGTATTGAAGTCGGCCTTTAATGGATACGTCAATGACCTTGTCGCCCGCTCGTACCAGAACGCCACCGATTAATGACTTATCCACAGCTACATTCATATGGATTTTTTTGCCTAAGTTTTTCTCTAAGGTTGCCGTAAACTCTTGCTTTGCTTCTTTCGATAAAGCATAGGCAGTCAATACTTCGACTTCCAAATAACCTTCATCATCGGCTTTAAAAGCCTCGAATAATTTCGCAATCGTTGGCACTAAGCGTAAGCGATTATTATGAACCAGTAGTTTTAGAAAATTTTCACTCTCTTCATTAACATGCCCTTGACAGATATCTAGTAGCAATTCAGATAATCTTTGCTTATCCACCTTAGGATTGTCAACTACAACAGATATGTCCTTATTTTTTAAAATATCGGACATAAATGCTAAACTCTTCGACCATTTTGTTGCCGACTGAGTTTCCTTAGCTCTTTTAAAAACAGCTGCAGCGTAGGGTCTTGCCAATGTTGCCAATTCGCTCATTATGCTTAACCTAATTGTTTAGAAACTTTGCTAATAATGTCTTGATGCTTAGCCTTATCAATCTCTGCACCCAGAATTTGTTCTGCAGCACTCAACGCTAAATCAGCAACTTCTTGACGCAAACCTTCTTTAGCTTGTTGAATTTCTTGTTCTATTTGTGCTTTTGCTGCCAATAGGAGACGTTCTCCTTCTTGTTTAGCAGTGTCTTTTGATTCTTCAATCAAATCATTTGCACGTTTTTGAGCTAGATTAACGATCTCAGAAGATTGTTCTTTAGCTTCTTTTATTACACCTTTGGCTTTCTTCTCAGCCAACAGAATTTCTTCGTGACCTTTTTCAGCAGCAGCCAAACCATCGGCAATTTTCTTTTTACGTTCTTCTAAAGAGTCAAATAAAGGCGGCCAAATGTACTTCATGGTAAACCATACCAGAAGTGCAAAGGTTATCATTTGCCCAATCAGAGTAGCATTGATACTCACGATGCGATCCTCTTGTTACTATTAAACACGCGTGTGCAATTAACCTGCAGCCGCAGCTGTAACCGCAGACAGGAATGGATTTGCGAAAGTAAAGAACAATGCTAGACCAACGCCAATCATTGTTACCGCATCCAATAGACCTGCAACAACAAACATTTTTACTTGTAACATAGGCACTAACTCAGGTTGACGTGCAGCACCTTCTAAAAACTTTCCACCCAATAGACCAAAGCCTATTGCTGTCCCTAAAGCACCCATACCTAAAATTAAGCCAACTGCGATTGCAGTCAAGCCTTGTACGTCAGCAATTAATTTTGCAATTTCCATGAAACCTCCAAACGGTTAATAAAGTTATAAAAAACGGCCCAACAATAATTAATGGTGCTCGTGCGCCATACTTAAGTAAACAATCGTTAATACCATAAATATGAAAGCTTGTAGCGTAATAATTAAAATGTGAAAAATTGCCCAAGGGAAGCTCAATACCGGCTGTAAATACCAAGGTAACAAGGCAATTAATATAAAAATCAACTCACCTGCGTACAGGTTTCCAAATAATCGTAATGCCAATGAAATTGGCTTAGCAATTTCTTCTACTAATTTAAGTAATAGGTTAAATGGCAATAGCCATGGTCCAAAAGGTTGAAACATCAGTTCCTTTGCGAAGCCCCAAGGCCCTTTTATCTTAATACTATAAAAAATAATTAAACAAAATACTGAAATTGACATAGCAAAAGTAGCGTTCAAATCAGTACTTGGTACAACGCGCAAATAATCAATTCCCATCATAGAACCAATGAGAGGCAATATATCCACTGGGAACAGGTCCATAAAGTTCCACATAAATACCCAGCAAAAAATGGTCAATGCTAAAGGTGCAATTAATTTACTTTCGCCATGAAAACTATCTTTGACTTGAGTATCAACAAACTCAATCATCATTTCAGCAAAGTTTTGCACTAACCCTGGAACTCCAGAAGTTGCTTTTTCTGCTGCAGTCTTAAAAAACCAAACAAACAAGCCGCCTAAAACAGCTGAAAAAAACAAAGTATCCAGATGTAAAGTCCAGAAACCTTCACCCACATGTAGCGGAGTTAAATGGTGAATAATATAACCAGTTACACCTTCAGCGGCATGAGCTTCGGTAGCCATCGTTCCTCTCTTTTGATAATGTTAGCGCATTAATAGCGCGAACCAGAAAACTGATAATGCTGTTATATAACCTACTAACAGCGGTAATATTGTTACGTTTGGTACTTTAAAAATCATCACGAATAGCAAAGCAGTGAGTATTAGTTTACCTGACTCACCGACATAGAATGAATTCATCACCTTACGTGCCGGCAATCCAGCAGCTTTTTGGATACGTAAAGCAAAATACAGATTTGGTATAAATGCAGCGACACCACCTAATGCACAAGAAATCGCATAGCTCATGCCTCCATAACCTGCTAATAAAGCGGTTATTATCAGTATAATTAAAATTTGATAACTTAATATCTTACTGACGGTAGAAAATTTTCTACTCCCCAAGCCACTCTCCAAATGTAATAGCTCGTGAATTATAGACATCACCGCCTATTAAATCAAGGTAGTTAAACTCTTATTTTATTTTGTTTATATTTTTCTAAATCAAATACCTTTTACACTGACTTATATTAATATGTTTTAAATAGATTAATATTTAAGTATTCAATATTGTTTTATATAAATTCAACTGTTGTTTATAAATTAACTACTGAACTAGCCTCTCTCATAAATATAATTGTTGTAGCCTAAGCTACCAATTTTTCTGGCTCTATCTGAATCCTAGCGGGTAGCGGGCAGTAGCTTATAATATGGCTATGAACATGAAACATTATTTAGCATGCCTTTAGGCCTAAAATCCCCTTGGCAGGTCAAAGACGCGACCTTTTCTATTGATGAATCAGCCCATAGCGAGCTTCATCTGCGTATCGACTTTATATCAGACTCACGCTTCCCTGATCAGGCGAATTAAGCTTGTCCGGTGCTTGGTACCGTAGAGCGTTAATGGCAACATTTGAGCTTTTTTGAGCATACCTGTTACCTCCATTGTGCGGCACCTCTCATAACCCTACTCTTGGAAAAGTTCGAACGGTAGACGCTGCCTGGGCACACCCCGGTAGTGGCTTTAGCCTATTATATGAAGCCTTGATCGAGCGGGAAATGCTGGTTAATCGGGTCGCCGAGATACTGAAGGCCAATCCGCAACGCATCTGGACGCTATTTGATCACTGGATTAGTAAAGCGAGAACTGCCGATGATCCAAGCACAATAACCAAGCTCGAGACTGAT
>CAIZMK010000251.1 GCA_903934035.1 uncultured Methylococcaceae bacterium | reverse complement strand
TGCCAAGCTGAGTTTTAAAAATCCCGAAAACATCTCAAATACGGTCGAAGAGCGTAAAGCTATTTTTGATATTTACTGCGAAAGTGCTAGCGGTGAGCGTTTTATCGTCGAAATGCAAAAAGCGAAAATGCATTTTTTTAAAGATCGGTCTTTGTTTTATTCGACATTTCCCATTCGTGAGCAAGGCCAAAAAGGTATATGGGACTTTCGTTTACTGCCAGTGTATTTTATTGCCATTTTAGATTTTATTTACGATGAACAAGAAGACGAGCGTAAATTTAGACGTGATGTCTGTTTAAAAGATCAAGACGGCGATGTTTTCTACGATAAATTGCATTTTAAATTTTTGCAGATGCCTTTGTTCAACAAAACAGAATATGAACTAGAAAGCCATTTTGACAAGTGGGTGTACTTCTTAAAACACTTAGAAGATATGGATCATATCCCGGCTATTTTGAATGAGCCTGTATTTCAGAAAGGCTTTGATATTGCTGAGGTATCGCATTTAAGTACTGAGCAATATGACGATTACTTAAAAAGCGTGTTGTCCTACAATGAGGCAAAAGCGGTAACTGATACGGCGTTTGCTGATGGCAAGGTTGAGGGCGAAAAAAGCAAAGCACTTGACGTTGCTAGAGCCATGCGGGCAAAAGGGTTTGATGTTGACACTATTGCTGAAATATCAAAATTATCTTTAGAAGAAATCAAATCACTCTGATGCTACCTGATGCAAGGTGGTCAGGGGGGGGCTTTTAAATAAAGCATATTCACACTCATTATGATTTCCTGTTATGCGCGCTTTTACTATTTATAGCTTGGGATGAAAGGATTTTATGCGCAGAATAACATGGGGCAGACCACGGATTAATAACTAATCCCCAGCGATTCATTTCAATAATGGTGTTTATGTTAAATTCGCGTAAAATTAATTTTACAATTTTTCTACTTTCCATATTAGAGATTTTTCTATGCCGACTATTAGTATGTTTTACGGGATTCTTGTATCAATGTATGTTTTCGATTCGGATAGGCATCATTTACCGCATATTCATGTTCGTTATAATGAATTTAAGGCTTCTATTGCTATACCGAATGGTGATGTGCTTGAAGGGAATCTACCCGTACGACAAATGAAGTTAATACAGGCATGGATAGAACTGCATCAGGATGACCTAATGGCTGATTGGTATTTGGCTACAAATGGTCAGACCCCTTTTAAAATCGATCCTTTGCGCTGAGTTGTGACTATGACACCTGATGTAGTGCAAGTAAAACTACTAGCTGATTATTGTCTAGAGACGGTTTTCGAAAACGGGGAACGTCGCTGGTTTGATATGAAACCATTACTTTCTTATCCTGCTTTTTCAGCATTGACTGAACAGAATCTTTTCATGAAAGCTTATATTGCATACGGTACTGTTGTATGGAATGATGAAATTGATCTTTCTCCAGACACACTTTATCTACGTGGCCGTCCACTATAACTAATTATAAACAGCCCTATGGTGTATCAATCTGTAGAGGGATTCGCGCTAGAGACTGTGAAAGTATTATGAAAACAACATAAAAACAATTTTTTAATTTTGTAAATCATTGTTTTTATATAATGTGGAAGAGGCTTTATCCTCGAATTCAAGGCTAAAGCCTCTCCCATATGAATACTTTCACAGTATCGCTAGCAATCCACCTTAAACAGATGCACATAAACTAACCCTCAATTGGACTTTCCTCGTGAGGTTTTTTTGCGAAGAACAATAGGACGCAGACCACTATTTAATGCTTTTTTAATATAAAAATAAATATTAGGCACTTATAAAAAGATGTTATATTTGATGTCCTAATAAGCATCAAATTGGAGTTATGATGGATACTGTATTTGCCAATACAACTGTTAGCGTTACCGAATTAAAGCGTAATTATGCTTCCATAATTAAACAATCAGATGAGTGTCCTATTGCAATTCTCAATCACAACCGACCTGAATCCTACCTATTACCTGCTGCATATTATGAAAAACTTTTAGCAAAACTTGAAGATTTAGAAGATACAAAAATAATCCTTGAACGTGCAAAGGGACCCTTTGTTGAGTTAAGTTTAGATGACCTTTAAATTAAGGTTTCACGAACTCGCTTTAATTGAATGGAATAAGCTGGACGGTAGTATAAAATCTCAGTTTAAAAAAAAACTGGCAGAGCCCTTAGAACAGCCTAGGTTAAAGTCATCAGCTCTTTCTGGAATGAAAGATTGCTACAAAATAAAGCTCCGGCAACTAGGGTATAGAATAGTTTATCGCGTAGATGATAATATTGTATCAGTTACGGTCATTGCTGCTGGCAAAAGAGACAAAGAAAAAGTCTATCAAGATGCCGAAAAACGCATTTAAACTGTTAAAACTAGATTACTTACGTCATTCCAATCTTACCCGGTAAGGCTCAAACCACAAATAAAGGGTTCGCATGCCTTTAATATGTCCCATTACCACATCTTTAACCGTTATTCCTTTAATAGTTGTTATGACTGTAAATAGTTTTTTTCTTTGTTATACTGCTGGTATATTAATATCTGTGGGGGACTTTTTATTATGACAACTATTACATTCGATACGCTAAAATTTGCTCAACGACTTGAGCAATCTGGAGTACCAAGAAATCAAGCGGAAGCTTTTGCAGAGGCACAGAAAGATTTTCTTGATGAAATTACTCAAGCAGAACTTGCCACTAAAAACGACATCAAAGACATTCGTAATGATATTCAAACGATTCGCTTAAAAATGGTCGAGCAAGATGGGCAATTTGCTTTGTTAAAATGGATGATAGGATTTCTTATAGCCGGTATATTATCTTTAGTAATAAAAGCTTTCTTATAAAACAATCACCTGCTACATACGAGCATGGATCAAATTGCATCAAGATGACCTAATGGCTGGTTGGTATTTTGCTACAAATGGTCTAACTCCTTTTAAATAAAGCACATTTACACTCATTATGATTTCCTGATATGCTCGCCCTTACTATTTCTAACTTGGGGTGGGATGATTTTATGCGTACGACTATAGATATTGATGATCAATTGTTACTTTATGCCAAGCATCAAGCCGTTGAACAAGGTTGTACGATTAAACAAATTATG
>CAIZMK010000250.1 GCA_903934035.1 uncultured Methylococcaceae bacterium | reverse complement strand
CCACTTTAGACGTTTTAGATTATCAACAGCAATGGGCACAAGCGCTGTCTATTGACGAACTAGATGATGTCATTACTGTTAATAGCGAGGCTGATAAGGCATTGGAAACTTTATTGGCGAATGACATAAAGCAGCGATTAAGATATATACCGTAGGGGCGTATTGCATACGCCCCTACGACTATAGAGACCTATGTTGATCAAGTTTGACAACATACCGCCACCAAAACCACTGCTGTACATGTAAATAACGACGTATGGGGGTTTTAACTAAAATGAGTAATAAGCCTATGGAATATAAACACCAAACGGCAGCCCATTCATTAGGATTACTGGTTGTTAACCAAGCTAGCAAGGGACCAGTCAAAATATGGTAAAGCGTCATTCTCCATGAACCATAAAGTATAGGCATGATAAAAGCAGCTACCACATACATATTGAATAACACGATATTTGCAGTCGCAGGGATTTCCCAAGCAATGTGCCAATCCCCCGATAAAGAACAAATTCTTCGCCCACAAAACGGCATCGTAAAAGATTGTGCATAATGGCTAAACAGCACAAGTCGAGTTTTAACCTCGTAACAAAAAGGCGCCCATTCGAAAGGATACAATCTTAATAGCAAGCATACCGTGGCAATTAAACACACAAAATAGACGAAAGGCGCAATCTTAGTTCTGACTTTGTCCGGAATAAAATATAAGGACACGGCATTAACAAAAAAAGGCTGGAAAGCAATATGGATATAGCCTAACAATGTTGCTATTTGATTACCGGGGTTAGCGCAATCGTCAATCACTGTATAGGTATAAGCTTGCAACAACTCCATTAAGGAGAAGAAACCCAAGGCATAACATAATGCTGGAGGTTCTTTTTTATAGAAAAAATAAGCGGTACTGGATAATCCAATCGTTGCTAAGACTGCTGATGCTTCGCCACTCCAACACATAATAATCCTCTGGTTATTTTTTGTTATTGTTATTCAGAGACTAATAAGCTAATCAAAGTTTATTCGATTATCACTCTTAGATTCTATGGGCGGCTATCATGCCATCGACCAACAGGGCTATCAACCACAAATAGCGCAAGGAATAATGGGGTGGTAGTGATAAAAATACCGTAGGGGCCAATGCCATTTAGTTAAGAAAATTTCCAATAAAGCAGAAAGTTATGTTGATAAATCCCCCCTACCCCCCCTTTTTCAAAGGGGGGAATTACCATCTTCTTCGCTGAACTTGAAAGAAAAAGGGGGATTTATAAAATGCACAACATAATGATTTTTATAATCTTATTTCTTAACTTAATGACATTGCCGTAGGGGCGTATTGCATACGCCCATTTATCGAAAGTTAAATGCCATCCTTCTTGCTTGAGAAAGATAAAACTATGGACAAAGAGAGCACCCCAGAGGGCTGTATACAATGCAAATTGGTATTTTAGCGACTTTGCCTAATGGCATAAGCAACATCAGCCGCTTGTCTATTTTCTTTAACATCATGAACACGAAATAGCTGCACGCCAGCCATCACTCCTAAAGCGGTCGTTACTGCGGTTGCAGTGACTAGTTCAGACGGTTCACTAACATCACAGAGTGTGCCCATAAAACGTTTACGACTCGCGCCTAATAGCACTGGAAATCCCAAAGCCACTAAAGCATCGAGATGCGCCAATAAGCTAAAGTTATCTTGTTTACGTTTACCAAAACCGATACCTGGATCTAAGATTATATTTTCCTTTTTAATGCCTGCCTCTAAAGCCGCTGCCACGCATTGTTTTAATGCGGCAATCACCTCAGCAATCACATCGTCATAATAAGGATGGTCTTGCATCGTTTTCGGTGTGCCTTTGCTATGCATTAAAATGATCGGCGTGTTAGTTGTTGCCGCTAAAGTCAGTATGGCAGGATCAGCTGTCCCTCCAGAAACATCGTTAATAATTGTGGCACCTGCCTCTAGTGCGGCTTTAGCAACGACACTCGAGGTGGTATCTATACTAATCGCTAGCTCACAATTAAGTTGCTGGCGTATAGCGGTGATCACAGGCAGCACCCGCTGTATTTGCTCAATTTCAGACACAGGATCTGAGCCTGGACGCGTTGATTCGCCGCCAATATCGATAATATCTACACCTTCAGCTTGCATACGCAACACTTGTTGCAAGGCGATATTAAAGTCAGTAAATTTTCCACCATCAGAGAAACTATCTGGGGTGACATTTAAAATCCCCATAATCAGGGGTTTATCAGTATAACTAAACATGTCTTATCTCCTGTGCGTGGCCTAATATAAAATTCGGGGTAATTATTCCGTCCCCTCTTTATCCAAAGTTAAGCATTTGTAGGCCGGAAACGCCAGCACGCTCTGCATGAGAACGCTCCTCCCCCATAACCATAGGTATCTACACAAATAATTGTTAGCATTCCCACGCAAGAACGATAACATTGTGGTGAAGATCGTAGGGGCGTATTGCATACGCCCTTATAAAATAAGCCCTATAAAATGGGACTTTCAATGTTGGGCGTATTGCATAAGCCCCTACGGTGTTTTTTTATCGTTTCCACGCCGATAAGAAACTTGTTTAGATACCTATGCCCCATAACCCACCTTTTACAAAGGGGGAACTGAATAAATACGATTCGGGTATAATGCATGCTACTTTCAAATCTGAATCATGTCATGAAAAAACCACGATTAGCTTGGGCAATAACCGGTTCTGGTCATTATATAGAAGAATGTTTAAATTTTTTGCTTACGCTAGATGAGGTTGATCTTTATTTAAGTCAAGCAGCGGAAGAAGTCATCAAAATGTACGGCTTTAATCTGAATGAAATCCGTGAAAGAATGCCCGTCTATCGTGACAAAGCCGCCTCTTCGCCCCCTGTCGGACACTTTTATAAAGGTTATTACCACACCTTTGTCATGGCTCCCGTCACTTCAAATACCGTTGCTAAATGTGTACTGGGCATAGCCGATACTTTAGTCAGTAATTTATATGCACAAGCTGGAAAATGCCGGGTGCCTAGCATTGTTTATCCCTGCGATATTGCGCCAGAAATGGAAACCACCGCACCCGGTCATAAAACCGTGATGGTTTATCCACGAAAAATCGACCTTGAAGGCACAGATAAGTTACGTAGCTTTGAATATACTCAAGTCGTCGAAAGTGTTGATGACTTGATAACAGCTGTTAGCCATAGACTGGCTGAAGTTAAAGCTAATGAACTCGCCTTGAGTTCACCATCATGAGCGAACATATCCTTTTCTTGACCGGTAAACTAGCTGAAAAGCAACTCCGTAGTATTCTGGAGAAAATGCAGCCAGACTTTAGCTATACCGTGCATCAGCTAGGCCTTAAAGTCGCCGCTTTAATGACTACCGAGATGATCGCGAGACGACTCACCGATACCTTTGCGGCTGATCGCATCATCATACCGGGACGCTGTCGCGGTGACGTTGATGCCTTGTCTGCTAAATTGGGCCTACCCATTGCTCGCGGCCCTGAAGAACTTAAAGACTTGCCCCAGTATTTTGGCAAAGCCGCTCAACAACACGATTTAAGCCGCTATCAGGTTAAGATTTTTGCCGAGATTGTTGATGCGCCTC
Source organism: uncultured Methylococcaceae bacterium (assembly GCA_903934035.1). Taxonomy (GTDB): domain Bacteria; phylum Pseudomonadota; class Gammaproteobacteria; order Methylococcales; family Methylomonadaceae; genus Methylobacter_C. The sequence continues at coordinate 800 of CAIZMK010000250.1, read as the reverse complement.
ATGTGAGTGTAGAGGAAGTCGTTAAACGCGCCCAGTATTATAAAAAGAATGGCGCGGATGTTATTGATATCGGCTGTTTACCCAGCACCGACTTTCCACACATGGAAGACATTATTCGCACCTTAAAACAACTCGGCTTTATGGTCAGTATTGATTCTTTGGAAGCCAATGACTTATTGAGAGGGGGTAAAGCAGGCGCCGATTACATGCTAAGCCTGCATGAAAGTACACTTTGGATAGCCGATGAAGTCGCTGCAACACCCATCATCATTCCTGAGCGCCATGAAGATCTGGCCTCCTTGGATAGAGCCATTAAAATACTACAGGCCAAAAATCGAGCTTTTATTGTCGATCCAATTTTAGATCCTGTGCATTTTGGTTTTACCCAATCCATCGTGCGCTATCATGAGGTCAGAAAAAATCATCCTGATATAGAGATGATGATGGGCGTTGGCAATATTACTGAATTGACTCATGCCGATACCGCAGGCATGAATACCTTGTTATTGGGTATCTGTTCGGAACTTAACATCAATAGCATTTTGGCGACTGAAGTCAGTAAACATGCCAGTCGTGCCATTAAAGAAGCTGATTTAGCCCGACGTATTTTATTCGCCGCTAAAGAACATGACATGCTACCTAAACATATCAATCCAGGTTTAATGGCGCTACATGAGCCCTCGCCTTTTCCTTATTCATTGGCCGAAATACAAGAATTAGCTGAGCATATTACCGACCCTAGCTTTCGCATACAGACCAGTCATGAGGGCGTACATATTTTTAACCGTGATGGCTTGCAT
>CAIZMK010000249.1 GCA_903934035.1 uncultured Methylococcaceae bacterium | reverse complement strand
CGATCTTCACCACAATGTTATCGTTCGCGCGTGGGAATGCTAACAATTATTTGTGTAGATACCTATGTTCTAGGGAGCGGATATGCTAAGTGTGCAAGTAGTCTTATGAATTTGACAGAAGCTGACAATCAAAGCTTTTTCGATGAAAGAAATTATAGGGAAAAAGCTTGTGCAAACTGGTTAAAAGAGCAAAGTAAAGTAGTTCACAAACCTGTTTTGTTAGCTGCTATCGCTGGCATTATCAATGGTTTAGCAGTTATAGCCCAATCGGCATTGTTGGCTTACATTCTGCAAGCACTCATCATTGATAAGCTGCATTGGCTGGTTTTAATACCTTATTTTCTGTGGCTGGCAGGCGTTTTTATTCTGCGTAGTGTCTGTGTGTACTATCATCAAACTTATGGCTTTGAAGCAGGAGCCAAGGTTAGAGCGGTAGTAAGGCAGCAATTAATCGACAAATTTTCATCTCTAGGCCCTGCTGCAATCAAACAAAGACAAAGCGGTGAGTTAGTTGCCATTACCTTAGAACAGGTTGATGCACTTGAAAATTATTTTTCACGCTATTTAGCTCAGCATACGATAGTTGGCGTATTACCCATCATCATGATTGCTGTAGTTATGCCTATCAATTGGGTAGTGGGACTAATATTTTTATTCACAGGGCCTTTGGTTCCTGTTTTCATGGCCTTGGTTGGCATGGGTGCTGCTTCTGCCAATCGCAATCAGTTTTTGGCTATGACACGAATGAGCGGTTACTTTCTGGATCGTATGCAAGGTCTTGCTACTCTGAAGCTATTTGGTCAGGCTTATCATGAATTAGCTAACATAAATCACATCGCCGATGGTTTTCGCGAGAAAACGATGTCGGTATTGCGCATTGCTTTTCTATCCTCAGCTATTCTGGAGTTCTTTAGCGCCGTTGCAGTTGCACTGGTTGCTGTGTATGTGGGCTTAGGTTTATTGGGGCAGATACATTTTGGACCAGCGCAACAAATCAGCTTAAGCGAGGCTTTATTTGTGCTGCTGTTAGCACCTGAGTTTTTTATGCCGCTTAGGCAATTAGCTGTCTTTTATCATGATAAAGCCGCAGCCTTAGGCGCAGCGGATGCTATTTTAGCTATTCTGGAAAAAGACACAGAAGTATTTAATGGCATAGGCGGCGCATCAAACGCAAAGGATACATTTGATGCCTCTACTATCGAGTTTAGGGAAGCTAGCAAATATTATGGTCAACGACAGGTTTTAACTAACATTAATTTAAAGATTAGCGTAGGAGAAAAGATTGCGCTGGTTGGTGAATCTGGAGCAGGAAAAACAACTCTATTAAATCTATTGTTAGGATTTGAAGCTGTCAGTGAGGGATTGGTTCTACTTGAAGGGCAGCTAGTCACTCGTGATCAAGCAGTTCAAGTCATTGCTAGTGCAGGTCAACAGACTTATATTTTTCATGGCAGCATTAGAGATAATATTGCTCTGGCCAATCCTGATGCCTCAGAACAAAGTATTATTAACGCAGCAACCGCAGCTGGTGTAACTGAGTTCAGTTCGCAATTGGCTGAGGGTTTGCTCACCCAGATAGGTGAACGCGGTTATGGTTTATCAGGTGGGCAAATACAACGTATCGCTTTAGCTAGAGCCTTTCTAAAAGAAGCTGAGATTATAGTGTTGGATGAACCTACCGCCAATCTCGATACGGCCAATAAAATAGTGTTACTAGACATCATCGATGAATTATTTAAGGGGAAGACCTTAATTATTGCCAGTCATGATCATGAAGTCATCAAGCGCATGGATAGAAAGGTCGAAATACAACAAGGACGCCTAGTGTCATGAAAGATCTTTGGTTTTTTCTGAAATTATTCAAGCCACACCGCTTTTACCTAGGTGCTGGTTTGGTGTTGTCATTGTTAACAGCTTTTGCGTCTATCTCACTATTAACGCTGTCGGGTTGGTTTATTAGTTCTTCTGCATTAGCTGGCACGGCTATTAGTTTTAACTTTATGTTACCGGCGGCGCAAATACGCGCATTGGCTATAACTCGCACAGTAGGCCGTTATGGTGAACGATTACTAACTCATGAAGCGACTTTTCGCGTATTAGCGAGTATACGCAGTTGGTTTTTTCTACAATTGATTCCTTTAGTTCCGGGGCGTTTAGCGACACAGCGTAGTGGTGATTTATTATCCAACATGACTTCAGATATTGATGCTTTAGATGCTTTGTATCTGCGCTTGTTAGCTCCTGCTTTGGTTGCAGCACTCGGTGTGACCGCTGTAGTCGGATTTTTATATCTTTATTCGCCATTAATCAGCTTAACTACTGGCACACTGTTGTTAATTGCAGTCATAGTAATACCAAGGCTATTTAATCGCTTAGGCGTAGCAGGTGCAGAAGCTATCGTTAGTCTTGCAGCTAGTTTTAGAATTAGACAAATCGATATGATACAAGGCTTATCTGACCTTCTGGCTAATCAGGCTTATAGTCGTTTTAGTCGCGTATTGGCAAAATTATCTAGTACTATGATTGATACCCAGTGCCACAACAATCGTTTAAGCGCATTGTCCTCGGCACTCACTTTATTATTATCGCAAATCACTTTATTAGCGGCTCTAGTGCTGGCCGCTATCTCTTATCAAGATGACCACTTATCAGGCGCAGAATTGGCTCTGATAATTTTCTGTGTTATTGCCACATTCGAGTTAGTGACGCCTTTACCGCAAGCCATGCAAATGCTGGCGAAAACTCAAAAGTCAGCTAGCCGTATTAGACAGGTTGCTGAGCTAACACCTTCCGTTATACAGCCTAAACAATCCTTATCTATACCCAATAGCTACGATCTACAACTTGAAAATGTGAGCTTTCGGTATTCAGATAATCTTGATTGGGTGTTAAAAAATATAAATTTAAACATTCCGCAAGGAGCAAAACTTGCAATCATTGGTGTAAGCGGTTCAGGAAAAACAACCTTGTTGCAGTTATTAATGCGCTATTTCGATCCCGAGCTGGGAGCTATTTACTTAAACGGACATAACCTCAAACAATTCAATAGCGATGATTTATTGCTTAATTTTGGTGTGTTATCTCAACGTAGTCAGTTATTCGCCGCAACCATTAAAGAAAACCTATTAATTGCTAAACCGAATGCAACGATGCTTGAACTTAATGTCGCAATTAAATTGGCGGGTCTGGAAAAATTCATCAGCTATTTACCAGAAGGTATCGATACTTGGGTAGGTGAAAGTGGTTTAAAGGTATCAGGTGGTGAAGCACGGCGTATTGCCTTGGCAAGGCTGTATCTTAAAGATGCACCTGTTTTGATTTTAGATGAACCCACCGAAGGCCTAGACTCTGAAACAGAGCAAGAGATATTTAGTTCCTTAGCTAAGTTTGCACAAAATAAGACATTGATTATGGTAACGCATAGGGAATTGGGTTTGAGTTTAGTTAATGTTATCTATAGTATGGATTTAGGTGTGTTAACTGAGATGGCAGTCGTTTAATGCTTTAAATTGTGTAAAAAAGCCGTTGATGATTTATTAAATCAAGTTGTATAGCTACAAATACATAACAGTATTACTATGATGTATCACTGTTTCATTAATGTTTCTTGAAACACTTATAGAGTAGAGTGAAACATTGATGAAACAGCTCTGGATTATTAATGATCTTTAGCGCTCATATAAATCAGCAGTTATAACAATTTATGATTATGGCACAGGCTTTGCATTGTATTAATCATAACCCACCAACAATAAGAGACAACTCATGTTATTCAAACAATTATTTGATCAAGAAACTTGGACTTACACTTATTTAATAGCTGATCCTATTAGTAAAGAGGCAGTATTGATTGATCCAGTCAACACGCACATAGACGCTTATATTGCGCTACTAGAAACACAGGGTTTGCAGTTGAAATACACCTTAGAAACTCATGTGCATGCTGATCACATTACCGCTAGTGGTTTACTGCGTCAGCGCTTAGGCTCACAAACTGGGGTTAGTCAGCTTTGTGGGGCTACGACAGCTGATATACAAATTCAGGATGGTGATGTTTTTGAATTTGCGGCTGGCGAACAGATTAAAGTGATTGCCACACCGGGTCATACTTCTGGGAGTATTTCTTATTGTTGGCGTGACCGTTTATTTACTGGCGATTCTTTATTGATTGGTGGTTGTGGTCGTACTGATTTTCAAGGTGGTGATGCTGGCGCTCAATATGATTCCATTACGCAACGATTGTTTACTTTGCCAGATGAAACCTTGGTTTATCCAGGTCATGATTATCAACAGCGTTGGGTGAGTAGCATTGTGCAAGAACGCACCACTAACCCACGTTTGGCTGGAAAGTCGCGTGAGCAGTTTATTGATATTATGAATAACCTAAACTTGCCTAAGCCTCGTTTAATTGATGAAGCTGTTCCCGCTAATCGTTATTGTGGCTTGGATGAAAATGAACGACAGGATGCGGTTGCCTTAAGAGATGAGCAACCTTTACGAATCACCACTAAAACCGAAGATTTAGTGACGGCTGCAAAACAACAAGTGACGGAAGTTGATGTTGTTAAAGCTAAGCAATTGTTAGCAGAGGGTCATATCGTGTTGGTTGATACGCGTGAAGAAAGTGAGTATGCGGCAGGGCATATAGAAGGGGCGTTATTATTACCCCGTGGCGTATTGGAATTTAAAATAGGTTCAATACCTGAACTAGCTGATAAAGGTAAAAGCGTGTTAATTTATTGTCGCACAGGCGGTCGTTCTGCATTAGCGTCACTTACTATGCAACAACTGGGTTACACTAATGTTCTGTCTATGGCAGGCGGTTTTGAAGCTTGGAAAAATATATAACTGTAGCTTGAAATCGTAAAACACATCCTATTTAGTATAGTTTTATGATTGCGTATTACCTAACTCGACAAATAAAAGAACAAACAACTCCCAATAAAGAGAAGATAAACAAATCTTCCATACACAATAAGAGGAAATTATGTCTACCCAACACCACACTTTACTCATCGTCGGCGGAGGCGCTGCAGGCGTTTCTGTTGCTAATAATATGCGTCGCGTAAACGCAAACATCGATATTGCCCTGATCGAACCCTCAGAAAAGCATTATTACCAGCCTGGTTTTACTATTATTGGTGGTGGTGCTTACACTATGAAAGAAACCGTTCGTAATGAGGCCGATTTAATTCATGCTAGCGTGACATGGATTAAAGATTATGCCGAAACTTTTCAGCCCGAAGAAAATACTATTACGTTGCGTTCTGGCGATACATTGAGTTATGACTATTTAGTGGTATGCCCTGGTTTACAACTCGATTGGCAGAAAATTGATGGCTTAAAAGAAACGCTAGGTAAAAATAATGTCTGCAGTAACTATTCTCCCGATACGGTTGAATACACTTGGGAATGTATAAAGAATCTGCAATCAGGAACGGCTTTATTCACTCAGCCACCTATGCCGATTAAATGTGCGGGTGCACCGCAAAAGATTATGTATCTAGCGGCGGATCGTTTTCGTAAAAAAGGCATACTCGACAAGATGGCTATTGAATTTTGCAATGCGGGTCCTGTGTTATTTGGTATTCCATTTTTCGCCAAAGCTTTGCATAAAGTAGTGACTGGTTATGGGATTAAAACTAACTTTAATCATAATCTGGTTGCCATTGATGGCCAAGCTAAAACGGCTACTTTTGAAACGACCGATAGCGAAGGCAACAAGCAGTTAGTGACTAAAGCTTTTGATATGATTCATGTGACTCCGCCACAAAGTGCACCTGATTTTATTAAGAATAGCCCGCTGGCTAATTCTGCAGGTTGGGTGGATGTGAATGACAAAACCTTGCAGCATCATAAATATGCCAATATTTTTGGCTTAGGGGATGCAACATCAACTCCGAATGCGAAAACAGCCGCGGCTGTTCGTAAACAAGTGCCAGTTTTAGTTGATAACATTCTTCATTTGATCAATAACCAGTCTTTAGATGAAAAATATGATGGTTATGGATCTTGTCCGCTAACCACCTCATTAAGTACCGTCATGCTGGCGGAGTTTGCTTATGGCGGCAAGGTCACACCTTCTTTCCCATTATTAGATCCCAGAAAAAATCTGTTCATCTGGTGGATAGGTAAAAAAATAGGCTTTCCTTGGATGTACTGGCATTTAATGATTAAAGGCTATCGCTTCGATATTCCTCATCTGGAAAGTTATGCGAAACGCTTTATGAATGAGGAATAAGCAATAGTTATGGGTTTGGTAGGGGCGTATTGCATACGCCCTTTTTATTTATGTAGGTCGGGTTAGCATAGCGTAACCCGACATTTCGTAGGTCATTTTGTCGGGTTACGCTACGCTAACCCGACCTACATAAAATGGGCTTCCATCCATACCGTCGATTCGCATAGAGATCGATTTCTTCATCTTAAACAAAATAAACACTATAGGATTCCATTACATGAAATACGACATCATGGCCTTTATGCTGAGCTGTCTAATGATATTGATTTATTATCTCTATCTGGGCAGACGTACTCGTCGTGATCCAGATTCTAGTGTTTACTCACTAAATTACAGTATTCGTGAGCGCTGGGTAAGAATGATTATGAACAGCGACAAAATGGATATATTAGCTGTTCAAACTTTGCGTAATTCGGTGATGGCAGCAAACTTTATGGCCTCAACTGCGATATTGCTGATTATTGGGACTTTAAATATTAGCGAAAGAATCGGTCAATGGATGTTAACTTGGCATCTTAATAATGTATCAGAGAGCTTTTCTACCGAGTTATGGCAAATAAAGCTGTGTTTATTAATGCTGGATTTTTCTATCGCGTTTTATTGTTTTTCGATGGCAATCCGCTTCTTTAATCATGTTGGCTATATGATTAATTTGCCTGTTAATGAAGCAGTCGACGACACCTTATTTAAACAAACTTGCGTTTATTTAAATCGTGCGGGTGGTTATTATTCTTACGGCACTCGGACTTTCTTTTTTAGTCTGCCATTGATTATGTGGTTTTTTGGTCCTTATTTTTTAGTGCTGGCGACATTAGGGCTGCTGATTGGGCTTGCCAAGTTGGATAAAGTACCTAAATGGGCGCTTGCTAGAGAATCGTCAAAGCCATAGGTTTATGGTTTTATGTGGATCTTAGTGGGTAGCCAGGTAATTAAATCGACATTTACAAGCTTCGTTAAGACCTGGGTGATCAGGTAGTGGCGACAAATTCGCCCCTACAAAATCACCTACAGATCAAAGCTTACAGATGTTAGCTTACTTAATACTATTTATAGTGCCTTTGTAGCCCACGACAGTGGCTGTTGTTTTATTAAATAAAAAGTAGTTTTTTGTTTCTAACAAATAGCGTGGGGCAACGATAATGTCAGACTTTGATGCCGAAGTTGCTTGATAAGCAGCGGCTGCTTTGATTGATGCAAATGGATCGTCAGCGTTAAAACCAAAAAGACCCGGTAAACTGTGATTTTCAGTAGCTGAAAAGTTAACGCCGTCAGCAAATTTATTGGGTCCAAACTTAAAAATACCAAGAACTTGAGTTGATGTGGCAGTGCCTGATATTTTTTGACCTACGGTAATGTCGGCTTTAAGTTTTGGTGATTCAACCGCTCGTGGTGCCATAAAAGACGTACTAGGTTGTTGAAGATGTGTCGTAGAACAACCTGATACTGTTAAAGTAGAAACAGCCATTATCATTAATAATTTTTTCATTTGAAGTCTTTTTATAAGTGGAAATGGTTTTTAGTTATAAGGTATTAATCGTCTAAAAAGTTCTAGCTAGGTTTAAGTGCACATCTTTTGGCAAAATATTTATGAGCTCAGACAAAAAGCAGTCTGGACAGTCACAGCATTATCAGCTTTAAAATTTAACTGTAAAAGGTTACAGACATTAATTTAGCTGGAAAGATTTAATCTTTGTGCTTTCTTCCAAAGAAGTAGCCAATGAAGCCAGTAGCTATAAATAAAATTAATACGACCCAAGGAAAAACTGTATCAGCAACACTCATCACAAGCACTCTTAAGGTTAATTCTAATATAAAGGAAAGATGTATCTATAAATTAAGCCATGTACATAAATAGATAGGCTTGTCATTAAGCTTTGATATTTAAGGCTGTAACGTATCATATTAATAGTTTAGTTACAAATTGCTTTTGTAAGAAGTCGTATTGTAGTGGTTGAGTGAGGTATTAAACAGGGAAGATGGGATTAATAAAGATTAACTTTTTCTAGCAGGCATAAAAAAGCCCACATTACATGGGCTCCATCTTGATAGTGTCATTTCATAAAGACGGCTGCCTAACTGAAGCGCAGTTTTAATGATATAGTGATTATTGTTATTTTTTTACCAGTAAACTGGTCACTTCCTCCTCATTTTTACCCAACTATAAGCAGTATGTTTTCCCCAAAACAGAACTGCTAAACTTGAGTAGGCGCAATATTAAATTAATTAATCTTGAATGTCTACTTTAATTGCGACATTTTGTCGCACACTTAATTATAGTGTGGTTTCTTTAATGTTTAGTGTAGGAAAAAAGTGTTTTCATTACCGACAAAACAGCATGCTATCCGCATTAATTAAACTCTGGCAAAATACCCCCTCAATTATTTAGGAGTCATTAATGAGTGCTTTTTACAGTTTGGAACAACAGCAACTTCAAGATTTTCATGATACTCGTAAGCTTGCAGAACGCTTAGAGCAGATAATTGTTGAAAATAAAGTGAGTGAGCAACATCAATTTTTTATAGAAAGCCGTGACTTCTTCTTTTTAACGACTATTGATCATCGAGGTTATCCAAGCTGTTCTTATAAAGGGGGTAATCACGGTTTAGTAAAAGTGATAGATTCACAAACATTAGCGTTCCCTAGTTATGATGGCAATGGCATGTTTTTGTCTATGGGTAATATTCAAGGCAATGCCAAAATCGGTATGTTATTTATTGATTTTGAAAATCCACATCGGGTGCGAGTGCATGGTGATGCCAGTATTGAAATAGACGATGAGTTGTTAGCTGAATATCCTGGTTCGGAAATGATCGTTCGGGTAAAAATTAGTGAAGTTTTTATTAATTGTCCACGCTATATTCATCGCATGAATAAATTGGATACATCGAAGTATGTGCCAAAAGAAGGTGAAGAAACACCCGCAGCGCAGTGGAAGCGAATTGATGCCTTACAAGATGCTCTGCCGGCTTGTGATTT
>CAIZMK010000248.1 GCA_903934035.1 uncultured Methylococcaceae bacterium | reverse complement strand
TTGTGTTATAAAGCACATCAATTCAGTCAACTATTACTCGTCTACTTATGAATCCTTTATTAACGCCTACTGTTTTGCCTTTATTTTCTCAAATTAAGCCTGAGCATATTGAACCGGCTATTAGCCAATTGTTGGCTGAGGTGCTTGCCATTGTTGATCAACAGTTAAAAGCGACTCATCACTATACATGGAAAAATCTGCTTGAACCCATAGAGGAGGCTGAAGATAGACTTAATAAAGCCTGGTCTCCTGTGAGCCACTTAAATTCGGTGCTTAATAGTGATGAATTACGTGAAGCCTATAACGCTTGTCTGCCCAAGCTTAGTGCTTACTCTACAGAAATGGGGCAAAACGCCGAGTTATGTAATGCCTATCAAATGCTGGTCAATAGTGATGAGTTTAAGACGCTAGAACCGGCTCAACAGAAAGTGTTAAACAATGCCTTAAGAGATTTTAAATTGTCAGGTGTTGATTTAGAGTCTGATAAAAAACTCCGTTATAAAGACATTAGTCAGGAGTTATCAAGGCTTGCTAGCCACTATGAAGAGAATCTTTTAGATGCGACTAATGCGTGGTCTAAACTTGTCAGCGATGAAAACGATTTAGCAGGTTTGCCTGAGTCGGCAAAAGCCAGTGCTAAACAAGCCGCTGAAAGCCAAGGTCAATCAGGTTGGCTGATTACTTTACATAGTCCTTCATATCAAGCCGTGATGACTTACGCTGATGATCGTGCTTTGCGTAGTGAGCATTATCAGGCTTACGCGACTCGTGCTTCTGAGCTAGGTCCTTATGCAGGTCAATGGGATAACACTGAGCTTATGGAGCAGATTTTGGCTTTGCGTTATGAAAAAGCTCAGTTGCTAGGTTTTAACAATTATGCCGAGTTATCTTTAGCGACCAAAATGGCCAATAAACCTGATGACGTGATACATTTTCTGGAAGATTTAGCTGTAAAGTCAGGGCCTCAAGCACGAAAGGATCTTGCCGAGTTACGTGACTTTGCTAAACAATATTGTGGAATTGATGATTTACAATCTTGGGATGTGGGCTATGTTTCAGAAAAAATGCGTCAGCATTATTATCAGCTCTCTCAAGAAGAGGTGAAATCCTACTTCCCGATTACCCGAGTTCTACCCGGTTTGTTTGCGGTACTAGAAAAGCTGTATGGCTTAAATATTACCGAAATTACAGAGTTCGACAGCTGGCATACTGATGTACGCTTCTTTCAAATTCATGATGAAAACGGCCAGCTACGCGGACAGTTTTATATTGATCTTTATGCCCGAGCTAAAAAACGTGGCGGTGCTTGGATGGATGATTGCGTAGGTCGCAAAAAAACAGGGGACGATATTCAAATTCCTGTTGCTTATTTAAACTGTAATTTTGCGCCGCCTACTGGCGATGTTCCAGCTTTGTTGACTCATGATGATGTCATTACTTTGTTCCATGAGTGTGGGCATGGCTTGCAACACATGCTGACTCTAGTTGATCATTTAGGTGTTTCTGGCATTAATGGCGTGGAGTGGGATGCGGTAGAACTGCCTAGTCAATTTATGGAAAACTGGTGCTGGGAGCAAGAGGCTTTGGCCTTGATTTCAGGACATTATCAAACTGGCGAAGTTTTGCCAGATAGCTTGTTTCAGAAAATGCTTGCTGCAAAAAACTTTCAGGCCGGCATGATGATGGTTAGGCAGATAGAATTTAGCCTGTTCGATTTTAGAATTCACAAAGATTATAAGCCAGAGCTAGGAGGCCGTATTTATGAAACTCTCGCGCAAATAAGAGCGCAAGTGGCGGTGATGATACCTCCGGAATTCAATCGTTTTGCTCATAGCTTTTCGCATATTTTTGCTGGCGGTTATGCAGCGGGTTATTACAGTTATAAATGGGCAGAAGTCTTATCTAGCGATGCTTTTTCTTTGTTTGAAGAAAAAGGCATCTTTGACAGGCAATCTGGGCAGGCCTTTTTAACACAGATTTTGGAGCAAGGCGGTAGTCAAGATGCGATGGATTTGTTTATCAAATTCCGTGGTCGTGAACCTAATATTGATGCGTTGTTGAGACATAGCGGAATTGCTGCATGAAATACCATGACTTACGTGACTTCATCAAACAGCTAGAAAAACAAGGTGAGCTAAAGCGTATTACAATTCCTGTTGATCCTTATTTGGAAATGACTGAGATTTGTGACCGTACTTTAAAACAAGGCGGCCCTGCTTTATTGTTTGAAAATCCTACCGGTTATAACATCCCAGTGCTTGCTAACTTGTTCGGTACACCTAGGCGCGTAGCTATGGGCATGGGCGCTGAATCAGTTACCGAGCTGCGTGGCATAGGTGAGCTCTTGGCTATGTTAAAAGAACCGGAGCCACCTAAAGGCATGAAAGACGCTTGGGAAAAGTTTCCGGTGTTTAAGCAAGTGTTGAACATGGCACCTAAATTAGTGAGTTCACCGCCTTGCCAAGAGTTGGTTAGAGAGGGCGATGAAATCGATTTAAGCGTTTATCCTATTCAAACCTGTTGGCCAGATGATGCTGCGCCTTTGATTACTTGGCCCTTAGTGATCACTAAAGGGCCGAATAAAGATCGCCAAAATTTGGGTATTTATCGACAACAAGTGATCGGTAAAAATAAAGTCATTATGCGTTGGTTAGCGCATCGCGGCGGAGCTTTAGATTTTAGAGAGTGGCAAAAAGCTTATCCGGGTAAGCCTTTTCCAGTTTCTGTGGCCTTAGGTGCTGATCCAGCTACTATCTTAGCGGCAGTAACGCCAGTGCCCGATACTTTGTCAGAATATGCTTTTGCGGGCTTATTACGCGGCAGTAAAACCGAACTCGCTAAGTGTTTGATTAATGATTTACAAGTGCCAGCTAGTGCTGAAATCGTCTTAGAAGGTTTTATCTATCCAGGTGAAACAGCGCCCGAAGGGCCGTTTGGTGATCATACTGGTTATTATAATGAAGTCGATGAGTTTCCCGTGTTTACTGTTGAAAGAATTACTCAGCGAGTTGCACCTATTTATCACAGTACTTTTACTGGCAGACCACCAGATGAACCTGCTGTTTTGGGTGTGGCTTTAAATGAGGTATTCGTGCCTATTTTACAAAAACAATTTCCCGAAATTATCGACTTTTATCTACCGCCTGAAGGCTGTTCTTATCGTATGGCCGTGATTAGCATGAAAAAGCAATACGCTGGACATGCTAAGCGTGTAATGCTGGGTACTTGGTCTTATTTGCGCCAGTTTATGTACACTAAGTTTGTTATTGTTGTTGATGAAGATATCAATGTCCGTAATTGGCAAGATGTGATTTGGGCGATTACCACTCGCATGGATCCTGCCAGAGATTTAACGATCTTAGAAAATACGCCTATAGATTATCTTGATTTTGCCTCACCGGTATCGGGCTTAGGTTCTAAAGTCGGTTTTGATGCCACTAATAAATGGCCAGGAGAAACCAATAGGGAATGGGGTAGGCCTATGGTGATGTCACCTGAGGTGATTAGCAAAGTTGATGCGATGTGGGATAGTTTGTTTATTTAATAACAACAGCAACAGAACTAGAAAGCTTTTTAATAAAATGGTAAAGTTCTGCCATTTTTGAATGACCAGTTCAAGGTTTTAG
>CAIZMK010000247.1 GCA_903934035.1 uncultured Methylococcaceae bacterium | reverse complement strand
TGATTTTTCCTGAATCAAGCTCACCTTAGTTTGTTTGCTGGTGACTTCATTTTTTTGTGCGATTAAGGCTGGCGCGCTTATAGTTATTATCCTTTTTGCGCCGCTAAATTGACCTGAAATAGCTAGGTTTAGGCGATTAATTAGGTACTCGCTAGCATCTGGTTTAGCGTCAATGTCGCCAGTAGCTAAAATTTCAACCGCGGTGCCGCCTAATAAATCACCCTTAATGGCAACATCTAAAGCTTTGGCTGCAAAATGTTTTGTTTTTGGATCGACTAAAAACTGGCCTTTGATTTTCGCGCTTGCTGCAATCGAAGGTTGGTTAGCGCTCACTATAAAATCAGCGGCTAGATCGACTGGTTCAGCTAAAGCTACATGGCCTGATTTAAGGTTTAATTTTGCGAGGCTATATTTAGCACCTGTAGCTTCTTCTGAATAACTTGCGGCTGAGTTAGTAATGTTAATGCCATCAATATCAAATTTTATATCTTGTGACTCTTCATCATCAGGACTCATTAAATCGTCAAAGTTGTTACTACCATCTTTATATTTAATTACGTTTGCGTGCGCGCCAACAATGTAAACAGAATCTACAATTAACTCTTTTTTAAGCAAAGGTAGCAAAGCCAGCGACACTTTAACACTGTCAACTGAGGCAAATTCAGCGCTACTTTTATGTTCTGAGAGTGAAACCTTACCCAAATCAGCGCCAATTTTTGGCCAAAAAGAAAGTTTGATATCACCATCCAATTTTAAAGTGCGGCTTTTTTTAGCCTGCACTAAATCGATGATTTGTTGCTTATAATCGTTGGGGTTAAAGGTAGCCGCAACAATGGCGAGTACAATTAACAATAGACCTACTAATCCACCCAGACCATAGGTCGAATATTTTAGGAGTTTTTTCATGATCATTCTCACTGCAAGATTTACGAAAATTTTAACCCTTTTAGACTAACCATGCCTAGTCATATTAATGATGGCGTTAGATTGTGTTTAAGGAAGATTCCAGTAATAGATTACTACTAAAGCACCAAACGCAATGCGATACCAAGCAAACACTTTGAAGTTGTGCGTGGCTACAAACTTTAGTAGCATTTTAATCACCAATAAAGCTGAAGCAAAAGCAGTAATAAAGCCTACTGTAAACATTCCGATATCGCTGACTGATAATAACTGCCAGTTTTTCAGCAAGTCATAAGCGGTTGCGGCAAACATAATGGGGATTGCCAGAAAAAATGAGAACTCAGTTGCAATTTGTCGGTTAAGGCCAAACACCATGCCACCCAAGATAGTAGCGCCAGCTCGTGACACACCGGGAATCAGTGCAAGTGACTGCGCGAAGCCAATTTTGATAGCCTGTATTTTAGTGATTTGGTCGATGCTGCTAACGTTAGCCGATGGCGTATTTTCCGCTTTGTATTCAATCAACAGAATTGCGAATCCACCTACAATCAGCGCTATGGCAACAGTTAACGGCGAAAATAGATAGGTTTTAATAGCGCTGTGAAAAGCTAAACCGAGCACAGCTGCGGGTAAAAATGCTATTAGTAAGTTAAGTACAAATTCATTGGATTGCGATACTTGTGTTTTTTGATTCCCCTGTATCTCTAGTCGTCTGCCCGTCACATCCAGCAATGTTTTCACTAACTTAACTCTATATTCCCAGCAAACGGCTAAAATCGCCGCCAACTGAATCACGATTTCAAATACCTTACCTTTCTCGTCGTTGAAGTTAAGTAAATCACCAGCAATAATCAAATGTCCGGTGCTACTTATCGGCAGAAACTCAGTAATACCTTCAACTAAACCGAGGATGAGTGCTTTAACTAGTAAGAGTAAATCCATGGTGATAATTTCCGCTTCAGCCTTTAGTGGGGCTTTAAATTGTAAGTGTGCACATAAAATAAAGGGCGATGATTCGCCCTTTGTTCAATTTTATCAAATGTTTACTTCATCATGCTCATTAG
>CAIZMK010000246.1 GCA_903934035.1 uncultured Methylococcaceae bacterium | reverse complement strand
TACGCCCAACATTGAAAGTCTATATGTTATAGAGCTTATTTTATAAGGGCGTATGCAATACGCCCCTACGATCTTCACCGCAATGTTATCGTTCTCGTGTGGGAAAGCTAACAATTATTTGTGTAGATACCTATGCTCTTTAGGATAAAAAAAAGGCGTTTAACTGTATTAAACGCCTTTTGAGTGGTTACGGCAGGAGAGCACGACAATATCAAAATAATATATAGCAGTTGCTGTGCCAATAGTTAAACAGTCTTTATCAGCGACCTATCACAGATAAAATAAAAAATATTTAGTTCAATCTATTATCAATTACGCTTCATTAGAGGGCAAATAAAGCTATTTATGCACCGTAATTGTGCGAGTGCTGAAGTCTTGTTTCCCAAGTTCCTCGTCATTGCCCACAGTTAATGATAGGAAGTAAGCGTTTTACCTGTAGGGGCGAATTTATTCGCCTAGTCATTCGATGTTCCAAGAGACAGGGCGAATGAATTAGCCCCTGCAGATCAACTAAAACAAAGCTTGCTTAGATGTTCCTCCTGCCATTTCCTTTACTAACTTAGGTACCAGATAGCCTGGCAATAAGACTTGCATCTCTGCAATAAGTGCGGTGGCTGTTGATTCTGTGACTTCAAAGTGTCCTGTGCCAGTGGCCTTATCTAGCAAGTGTAAGTAATAGGGAATTACGCCATGGCTAAATAGCTTTTCGCTCAAATCACATAAGACGGCAGCATTATCATTAACACCTTGTAATAATACTGATTGATTAAATACGCTTATGCCATTGGCTTTAAGTTGCAAAAAAGCTGAACTTACCTCGGTACTGATTTCATTGGCGTGATTGCAATGCACGACCAAAATCATTGTTTTGGTACATAGCTTTAAGGTGTTAATAAATTCTAGGTTAATACGTGCCGGCAAAACGATCGGTAAACGACTATGAATTCTGATGCGCTTTATATGTTCTATAGTATTAAGTTGCTGTAATAACTTACTTAAGCGCTCATCACTGAGTAGCAGAGGATCACCTCCACTTAAAATAACTTCGCTAATATCAAGGTGATCTTGAATATATCGAATAGCCTCAGTTTCTGCTTGCTTACTAAGTTGCAAGTCAGCATAAGGAAAGTTACGTCTAAAACAATAGCGGCAATTAATAGCACAACTGCCGGTATTGATGAGTAAAACTCGGCCATGATATTTGTGTAAAACGCCGGTTATTGCTGCGGAGGCTAAATCGCCTACCGGATCATTATTAAATCCCGGGTAATTTGTTAACTCATCATTAATCGGCAAGACTTGCCGCAATAAAGGATCATCTGGATTACCTTTTTCCATGCAATCAGCAAAGCTTAAAGGTACCCGTAATGGGAAGTTTTTTGTAGCCGCTACAGAAACCGGTAAGTCTTTATAAGATAGGCTCAGATAACGACATAAGTCCTCAATATTGCTAAATGCACCGGCCAATTGTTGTTGCCAGTTTTTAGTAATGGATAGGTTTTCATTGGGTAGTTCTGACATGAGTTGTTTATTTTAAAGTTTCTATCGATAGTAGCCTCTATTATAATGCCCAAGTTTTGTATTGTTTGTAATCTTGAGGGTAAAAATGGCCAGTTATAGCACCAACGAATTTAAAGCAGGGTTAAAAGTCATGCTAGATAGTGATCCCTGTGCCATTATCGAAAATGAATTTGTTAAACCGGGTAAGGGACAAGCCTTTAACCGAGTAAAAATACGCAACCTTAAAACAGGTCGCGTTATTGAGCGCACTTTTAAATCAGGTGATTCTCTTGAAGCGGCTGATGTCGTTGATGTTGCTATGCAATATCTCTATAACGATGGGGATTTTAGACACTTTATGGTGCCTGATACTTTTGAACAATATCAGTGTAATGAGAAAGCGGTCAGTGACGCGAGTAAATGGCTGAAAGATCAAGATATGTGCACCGTGACTTTATGGAATGATTCGCCTTTATCTGTGACTCCCGCTAACTTTGTTGAGCTAGCTATTGTTGAAACCGATCCAGGTGTTCGTGGTGATACCTCGGGTGGCGGTGGAAAACCAGCCACTTTAGAAACCGGCGCTGTTGTAAGAGTTCCGTTATTTGTACAGCAAGGTGAAGTCATTAAAGTGGACACTCGTACTGGAGAATATATCTCGCGCGTTAAAGAATAGTGCAAGCTGACTGGCAACCCACTTGCTCTATAGAGCTACTGCATTTAAGAGCTCAGATTCTTGCAGAAATACGCAGTTTTTTCTTAACAAGGGCAGTGCTTGAGGTTGAAACGCCCTTGCTCAGTTATAGTAGTGGAACAGATCCTCAATTAGATTTTTTTACCACTGATTATTGCTCATACCCGTTGCAACAAACATTGTATCTGCAAACATCACCGGAGTTTGCCATGAAGCGTTTGTTAGCTGCGGGCAGTGGTTGCATTTATCAGATCTGCAAAGCCTTTCGGAATGGTGAGTCGGGGCGTAATCATAATCCTGAGTTTACGATGTTGGAGTGGTACAGGGTTGGCTTTACTTTAACGCAATTAATGGATGAAATTGCTGAGTTGATAGCGCTATTGTTCAAAGAGCGTGCATCACTTAACGCTACGCAACGCATAAATTACCAAGATTTATTTTTTAAATACACCGGACTGGATGCCTTGCTATTTAATTATGACGATTATTGTGCTTTTGCTCTAAAGTCTCAGTCACTTGACGCGATAGAGCTATGTAAGACTGATCATAATGCTTGGTTAGATTTTATTTTTAGTCATCATATACAACCTTCTTTAGGTAAAAATGCTTTATGCATGGTTTACGGTTATCCTGCTTGTCAATCTTCATTAGCACGTATTAATAAAGACAATTCAAAGGTAACAGATCGTGTTGAGATTTTTATAAACGGAATTGAGTTAGGTAACGGTTATTATGAATTGACCGATGCTCAAGAGCAAAATCAACGCTTTGATGAAGAAATATTAGTCAGGCAGCAAAATTCTCGCCCCGTTATAGTTAAAAATACTCACCTTATAGCCGCTTTAGATGCTGGGCTTCCTGAATGTTCTGGGATGGCCATAGGTTTGGATCGATTGTTGATGGTGCTGACTAGTAATAAGCATATAGATGATGTAATTCCTTTCTCTCTGGCTCGATCTTAAGCTAATTCAACTTATGTTGTGTTATAATTTTTTTCTTTATAATCTTTTAAATCTTACCGTTTTATTTTAGCCGCCTAAATGAATAAAAAATTTTTTACTTGCTTATTAATGTTGGGCCTACTTGTTTCAAATGCGGTTAAAGCTGATGAAGAATTCGTTGTAAAAGATATTAAAGTCAAAGGTCTGCAGCGCATCTCTTTGGGGACTGTTTATAATTATCTTCCCGT
The DNA here is from genome assembly GCA_903934035.1 of uncultured Methylococcaceae bacterium. Taxonomy (GTDB): domain Bacteria; phylum Pseudomonadota; class Gammaproteobacteria; order Methylococcales; family Methylomonadaceae; genus Methylobacter_C. Next base: position 5,161 of record CAIZMK010000246.1, on the reverse strand, counting down.
CAATGTCGGCTCAAAATTTTCACTAGATAACGTAGCTCCCTCTGTTAAGGCTTTATTTAAAACAGGTTTTTTTAAAGATGTCTCCATCGAAAGAGAAGGAACAACATTAATTATTAATGTGGTAGAGCGTCCTTCTATCGCTAAAATAGTCTTTGATGGCAATAAAGACCTCAGTAAAGACGAGCTAACTAAAGCCTTGTCTAAAATTGGTTTAGCGGAAGGAAAAATATTTGATCGTCAAATATTAGATAAGGTTGAGCAAGAGTTATCACGTCAATACCTGAGTCATGGTAAATATAGCTTAAGAATAAAAACCGAAGTCACTAACCTGTCTCGAAATCGCGTCAATATTGATATTAAGATTTCTGAAGGTAGAGTGACTAAAATTAAGCAGATTAATATCGTTGGCAACAATGCCTTTGATGACAACATGCTGATGAAGAATTTTGAGTTAAGCACCACAAATTTAATATCTTTCTATACAAAAGACGACCAATATTCTAAGCAGAAACTACAAGGCGATTTAGAATCTTTAAGATCTTATTATTTAGATCGTGGTTATATTAACTTTTCTATTGAATCGACACAGGTTGCGATTACCCCTGACAAAAAAGACATTTATGTCACTATTAATGTTAAAGAGGGTGATATTTACAAGCTATCTAAGGTAAAACTAGCTGGGAATTTAGTTGTTCCGCCTGATCAACTTATTAAGTTAGTCAGTGTAGGCCCTGAAGAAATTTTCTCAAGAAAGAATGCTACACAAACCTCAAAAGCGATACAAGATCGTTTAGGTGATGAAGGTTATGCTTTTGCTAACGTAAATATGGTTCCAGAAATCAACGAAACTCAGAAAACAGTCGATATGACTTTTTTTGTAGATCCTGGTAAACGTGTTTATGTGCATCGTATTAATTTCCATGGCAATTCCAAAACTCGTGATGAGGTATTGCGACGAGAAATGCGCCAAATGGAAGCAAGCTGGGCTTCAAGTTCAAAAATTGAACGCTCAAAAACTAGGCTAGAACGTTTAGGTTACTTTCAAACTGTTAACGTTGAAACGCCGCCTGTTGTAGGTACGCCCGACCAAATTGATGTAAATTATAAAGTCGAAGAAAAGTCTTCAGGGAATTTGTCAGCAGGTGTTGGTTATTCTCAGGTTCAAGGTATTGTTTTGAATGCTAACATCGCTCAAGATAATATTTTCGGCTCAGGCAAGCGCGTCAATGTTGCTTTCAATAATAGTAGCTATATGCGTAGCTATCAATTTGGCTTTAATAATCCTTATTTTACTGCCGATGGTGTTAGTCAAGGTTATAACCTTGGTTGGACGACCCGAAATTCTGGAGCCATTAATATTGCTAACTATAATTCGAGTATTGCTAATGCCAGTACCAGTTTTGGTTTGCCCATTAATGAAACCGATTATTTGCTTTTTACTACTGAAGTAAAACATACGGGCTTATCGGCAACTACTTATTCATCATCTCAAATTACTGATTTTATCAATAATATAGGTAGTGATTTTATGACCTATAGTCAAGGGATTAACTGGGTACATAACACCCTTAATAAAGCAACGTTCCCAACTCAAGGTGTTCAGCATCGTATTTCCGGTGTAGGTATAATTCCTGGTAGTGATATTGATTATTACAAAGTAGGTTACCGTCAACAGCGTTATTATCCACTTGCGAAAGATTTCGTCTTCAAGTTAAATGGCGAAATAGGCTATGGCGGCGGTTACATGGGCACTAAAGGCCTACCGTTCTTTGATAATTACTTTGGTGGTGGTAATGGCTCAGTTCGTGGTTATCGTAATAACTCGTTAGGACCTAGGGATTCAAATGGCTATCCGATAGGTGGTGCGACGAAAATTATGGGTAATGCTGAAGTATTTTTCCCTGTGCCGTTCTTATCAGAAACTAAATCAGTCAGAATGGGCACCTTTATTGATGCTGGAGAGATTAGTAATGGACTTTCAGTCAGTAATCTAAAATATTCAGCGGGTATTTCTGGTGAATGGCTCTCGCCTTTTGGTGCTTTATCTGTAAGTGCGGCTTATCCACTTAATGTAGGTACTTATAGCTATACACCAGTCGGAGGGGAACTCACTACCTTAAAAGATCAAACACAATATTTCCAATTTAATTTTGGCCAAAATTTCTAAGAAGTAATTTGGCGGAATAGAATTAAGCCCTTATAATTTAACGACATATCTTTTACCTTTTTAGTATTATTTTATTATATAACTGTCATCGGAGATTAATATAACAATGAAAACAAAAACTGCTTTATTTCTAGGTTTAATGTGTGCAAGTAGTATGAGTTATGCTGACTTAAAAGTGGGCGTAATCAATATGAATTTGGTGTTAGAACAAGCACCACAAATGGAAAAGGCTAAAAAACGTTTTGATCAAAAATTTGGACCTAGAGGTAAAATTCTTGAATCGCAACAAAAAGAACTGCAAACTTTAGAAGAAAAGTTGAATAAAGACGCTGCGGTCATGAGTGAAGCAGAAAAACAAAAAGCTGGTAAAGATTTTCAAAACAAAATCAGAGATTTCAAAAAAACTGAGCAAGAGTTTAAAGAAGACATTAATGCTAACCGTAATGAAGAATTGGGTAAATTACAGCGTAAAATTGGTGAAGTTGCTAGCAGCATAGCTAAAGATGAAGAGTATGACTTACTTTTGTTGTCTGATGTTGTTGTTTATAAAAAAGAACAATTTGATATCACTGCTCAAGTTGTAAAAAAGTTATCTACTATTCCCGAATAAATCATAGTCGCACCCTTTAAACGTATAACTTAACCCTATAAGAAGCACTCTATTCATGTCTATAACGTTAGATATTTTACAAATACAAGCATTCTTGCCTCATCGATACCCCTTTCTATTGATTGACAAGGTGATAGAGTGCGAACCTGGCGTAAGGTTGTTAGGAGTGAAAAATGTCACTTATAACGAACCTTTTTTCCAAGGACATTTTCCACAAAAGCCTATTATGCCCGGTGTGCTGATATTAGAAGCCTTAGCTCAATCAACTGGGCTACTAGCTTCTGAAACCGCAGGTGACGAATTAATAGGCATGATCTACTATTTAGTAGGTATCGATAAGGCTAAATTTAAACGCCCTGTAGTACCTGGTGACCAACTGATGTTGGAATCAAAATTTATCAAAAGTAAGCGGAATATTTGGGCTTTTGAATGCCGTGCAGAAGTTGACGGTGAATTTGTTGCTAGCGCAGAAATTAGATGCGCTGCAGTGGTAAATTGAGTTTGATACATCCAACAGCCCTTATTGATAGCCAAGCTGAATTAGCCAGTGATGTCAGCATTGGTGCGTATTCAATTATCGGAGCAGATGTAAAAATTGAATCAGGTACGGTTATTGGCCCTCATGTTGTTATAAAAGGACCGACCAGCATTGGTAAAGATAATCACATTTTTCAATTCAGTTCCATTGGTGAAGATCCGCAAGATAAAAAATATGCTTCAGAAATTACACGACTTGAAATTGGTGATAGAAATACCATTCGTGAATTTACGTCTATGCATAGAGGGACTCAACAAGACCATTGTGTCACTCGAATAGGACATGATAATTTATTTATGGCCTACACTCATGTCGCACATGATTGTGTTATTGGTGATCATGTGATTATGGCAAATGGAGCTTCTTTAGCGGGTCATGTTCAACTCAATGATCATGCTATTTTGGGTGGATTTACTTTAGTTCATCAATTTACTCAGATTGGTCAATTTAGTTTTGCAGCAATGGGTAGTGCTATTACGCAAGATATTCCGCCCTTTATTATGGTGGGAGGCAAACCTACCAAGCCGCATGGCATCAATTCAGTTGGCATGGAGCGAAATGGTATATCAACAGAAGATATTAGATTAATCAGAAATGCTTACAAAATTATCTACAAAATGAATTTGCGTTTAGAAGATGCCATTGTACAAATAGAAGGACTTGCTGGAGATAGCAAAGAACTATTAAGTATGATTGGTTTTTTACGTAATGTTCGCAGAGGAATATTGCGTTAAGAATTTTATCGTTTTCATGTTCCTGCCCACAGTTTAGGAATATTTTGAACTTATTGTATGCCGGAATAAGACATTACGAGCGTAAGCGAGACAAGCGTTTCCGGCATAGGCAATCTTCCTGTGCCGGAAACGCCACCACGCGCTGCGCTTGGGTGGCCTTATTCCGGCCTACAAATGCTTAAATGTCGGCCCTGATGCTTGGCTAGTAACTCTAAATCTTGTGTAGTTAACAATATTTCAAAGGCGTAGGTAAATAATCATAAAAAACTTAATCGCCGGTATCGATGAGGCGGGGCGAGGGCCACTAGCTGGTCCTGTAGTAGCCGCTGCTGTTATTCTTGATCCACAACAGCCTATTGATGGTTTAGCTGACTCAAAAATACTGAGTAAACTTAAGCGCGAAAGTCTTGCTAAGTTCATTAAGGCGCAGGCTCTAAGCTGGTCTATAGCGGTTGCCAGCGTAGAAGAAATTGATGAGCTTAATATTTTGCAAGCAACCTTGCTTGCTATGCAGCGAGCTGTTAATGGATTGCATATTCAGCCAGATGAGGTTTTAGTCGATGGCAATCAAATCCCTAAGCTATTGATTCCTACATTAGCCATTATAAAAGGTGATAGTAAGATACCGGCTATTAGTGCAGCTTCAATTATTGCAAAAGTTGAACGTGACAGCCTGATGTTTAATTATCATAAAAAATATCCCAATTATTCCTTCCATTTACATCAAGGCTACGGAACTAAGCAGCACTTAGCTGAAATAGCTGAATTCGGTTTTTTAGCTATACATAGAAAATCCTTTAATCCTTTAAGAACGCTACTAAGCCAACAAAGTTAGTGATTATTAATGCAAGGTTGTCATAATAAAATTATGCAGCTTTGTAGGGTGGGTAAGCGCTAGTGCACCCAGCTATTATCGTAGCGATAGTCTCCATGCGCGGATTGCTGGGCTTTGGCTGTCGAGACTGTGAAAGTATTCTTTTTATTTCCCCTATTTAGTTATAGGTATCTACACAAGTAAAAGCAGCGTCATTTAAGGGCTACCCACTTAACACGGGACAGTTGTAGGTCAGGCATTCATGCACGACAATGACGACTATTGAATGCCATTGCCT
>CAIZMK010000245.1 GCA_903934035.1 uncultured Methylococcaceae bacterium | reverse complement strand
TCAGATGCAAAATCACCTGGTAAGCCTACTGGTTGTGCATTGTTTACTGTACTTTGAAAGCCCATGAATATTCCTTAAAAACGTGATAAGCCAGGGAAAGCATCCGTCATAGACTTAACTTTACCACTGAAGGTTTTGTGAGTTACTGCATCCATCGTTAGTGAAGCTTTAAATACGGCTTTTAAACCAGCAAGTTCATTAACACCATCAAATGCAATTTTTTTAGATTTAAGCGCGAATTTATAAATATCTTCTGCACTATCCATACCCAGAACATCGCCTACTACCGACCGGACATCAGCTTTAGCTAATTCCAATTCTTTAAATTTGGCAGTAAGTTTAATCTCATGAGCTTTTAATGCAGCATCCATTGCTGGCTTACCCCATTCTTTACTATCTTGATCTTCTTCAATAACTTCATCTTCCACTGGTTTACCTTCCATTTTACTTTCAGGTGATTCTTCAATAACTTCATCGCTATCTGAACAATCAGTGCTTGGAAAGAAACCTTTAGCAGTTTCAATATCATCTTCACCCATACCTTTGCCAGCTAGAAAGCCATGTAATTTCTCATGTGGAGAGCCTTCACTTTCTTCATCGCCTGCACCAGCTTCTGGTGATTCTAGGTTTTGTGCCTCTGGATTTTCATCAATTTCCTCAACACCTAATACAGCATCGATGATGTTGTCTAATTGTTCCGGATCCATTGAATCATCCAAAGCTAAATAAATAGCTTTAATCTTTTTAGCGTCAAGCGTTTTACCGTTTACTAAAGCTGGCAGAGCTGCATCTTGCGCCATCTTGGGTAAAGCGGCTTTTAGCAACGTCAATCTTGCTTTGCCTTTTTTAGTCATTCTCATCGTATCATTTTCCTTAGATGAATTATAGAACGGGTTGGAATCTGCAACGACCACATCTGATCCTGCACGACCCGACTCAACAACGGCAACATGATTTCCACGAATGTTCCTCATAATACCATCGTACTTTACACCATCAATCACACCTGGGGTCATATCTGCATCATATAGATAAGCGCTTGATAATTCTTTTTTAGCATTAGCCTCAATAAGATTTATGGCTTTATCATCCCATATAGATAGGGATACTGACAAATAAGGTGGATTAAATTCAACATCCGAACCAGTAGACCCTATAATTAGGTCTTTTGGTGGTGCGTCTGCGAATACTGGCACATGTTTAGATAGCACAGGTAAATTGCGGAAGCTATCAGCCGATTTTGCTAATTCATCCGCGTCCCTGTACATATAATAGGTTTTGTCTGGGTCAAGTCCTAGCTCTTCACTTTTAGGAATCTCATAACCCATATAAGGATTGACCACCGCTTTGCTGATATTAGTTTCATCAACGTGCAGCATACCATTCTCATCTAAGTGACGTACCGACTTGTCAAACGCTAATTTTAGTATTGTCATTATCACTTACCTGTAATATTAATCTTGATTATAACATATTTTCACACAAGTCAAGCGTTTATTATGGCGCGGCTTACACATTTACAGTTTATAAGTTGAGCAGGTTGAATATATTTACCGCCAATTAAGCATCCCTCGGCTATGGCGTATATTTTACCATCCGCAGCAAGATGATCCGGTCTAGGGACACCAAGATGACTATGTACCCATTTAGCGTGGGTAATACCTGCTTCTGTATAGCGTATATTTTGCACCACCATATTTATTTTAGATATTTGATCGTTGGTTATGATCGTTGCCCTACGTTTAGTAATAGGGTAGGCGGCTTGTATTTCTTGCCTAATAATATCTAAATCAGAGCCATTAGAATATCCTCTCATTACAATACCTTCTATTTTTGTATGGTATTGTTCAGGAATAGACTGTATAAGACTTACATTTTCGGCAACAATGGCGCTTATAGCATCTTGCATAGCACGACTATTAATAAAAGTAGTCTCAATGCCCACACCACCAAATACCTGCTTTAATATTCTTTCGGTAATGTTTTTTGTCTTTTTAACATGAAATAACGCAAGGTATAGCGCTATTAGCTCAAACCTATGCTTCCATTGCTCATGCAGCTTGTCCAGTTCCTGCTGAGCAGTTTTTGACGGTAATAAGTCTACCGCCATATTAGAGGGAGGGTTCTTTTTATAAGCTGCTGTTAACCAATATAGATAGCTATCGGACATCTCTTTAATGATGTCCTCTAATTGCCTTCTATATTTAGCTATTGCACCTCTATTAGCGTGGATCGGTCTGAGCGTCTGCATTATCTATTTCTTCTTGACTAGATATACCCTTTTGTGTGCTTTCTTTAGGGTCAAATGGTATTTCTTTAAAAGGGTCGGGGTTGTTATCCTCAAATGGATTATTAGGGTTAGTCATACCTTCATTAGGGTCTAATATCTCAATAGTAAGATCAATACCTTGATAACCTGAATCTGGATCATGAGCAAGCTTTTCTCGCACCTCAGACGGATCTAATACGCCATTGGCTATATATATGGCTGAAGTATCAGCGTCCATCTTTCGGACGTTTGCCATCTCGGTATAGCTTTGTTCCCATAATGGATTAAAGTTAAAGCCAATATCACCGTCTATTTCGCCCCATAGGTGCAATTGAATAACTTCAAGTATGGTTTGCATACCTGTTCGATAATGCGCCTCAAGCTGGGACAGTATCCAATCGTAAAATATACGAATCTCGCCATCAGATGACGCGTTCATACCTGCTGGTGAAATACCAGTATAAATCATGGCTGGTATGCGCGTAACAGAACAAATATGCTCTAATGCCTGAGATTGTAGGTCACTTAAGCCACTCAATGGTACATTTAATTGCACCAACTCCTCAGTATCCTTATTGATAAGCATCATGCCTCGATTAGAACGCAACATTGTAAACAAGTCGGCTCTAGCGTCAATATCTGAACCATTACCGCCCATTAGAGTTTGGCTCATGTCAGTAGCAAGGGCAGTGGTAGAAAAGTTATTAACAAGATCCGAAACGGCTTGTCTTGTGCGTAACCAGTTATCCACATACGCTTCCGCCATTTGGGATAGGCTCATACCACTAAAGTTATAGGACGGTTTAAGCATATCCGGTAAAGGACGAGTAATAAACGTCAGCAATCGTGAAGCATGGGTTTCTTCACCAAGCATAAACCAAGATCTTGGTTTATAAAAATCGGGTTTATAAGGTTTGAGCGCATTATATGCACTTGGCGTAGTCCACATAGGCTCTATTGATTTAAAACAAACTACAGAGCCTTTTTTGATGGTGAAATGACTAATCACCAATGGATCATCCATATTATGACCATCAACATCAATATAGATCTGTCCACGACCAAATAACCCTTCATTAAGAATAGCGTTATTCAAAGTGGGCTGAATATCAAAGGCTGTCATTGCCTTTTCAAGCTCTTTGATCTTGTCGTTATATTCAACATCACCATCTTTAGTTGATGTAATAGTAATCCAACCACGAGTCATTTCATTAGCAATGGTGGTGGATATTTGCCTAAACTCTGCTCGTGTAGTCAATGCCGCCAAATACGGATAGCCGGGGAAGGTTTGAAAGTTTGTAGAAAATGGAGTATTACTATAGGCATACGCACCCATAGCATCATCCATAGTAACAGCAGACTGCCTGCCTTCAGGCACAACACCATCCATTAACTTAGGTGCTTTGAATTTCTGCTTTGCTGGTCGTTTTGCGGCTTTGTCTAACGCTAAGGCGCTTATAAATTTTTTGTCATTCATTATTAAAACCTACGTCTGTTGTTAATAGCTGCTCTTTCTAAAGCAGCGCTGCTGATCTTAAAACCCATGCCACCTGCAAGTAATTGTTCAAAGCATCGAGATAGTGCATCAATTTGGTCATCATATTTTCCATTGGGGAACATTATCATTTCATTTACTAAGGTTTGATTCCATACGCCACGTAGCATATAAACATTACCGATATTTACCTGAGCTGCAAAAGGCTCTGCTCTAGTAATCTTGTTTCCAGACTCCACGCTTGAAACAACCCTATACCCCTGTAGTTGTCTGGTTAAATAAAGTATTTGAGTTTTACCAGCTTGTCCCGGATCTTGCGGCAGGGATATTTTGCACATTCTACCGTCAAACGCGGCAGTATTCTGTATAGCTATATCTCTTTCATCTGCATTTACTTTAATTCGCACCATATCGGCAATGACTAATCTACCATCTTCCAGTCTGCCAAGTTTAGCGCCAGCGGTAAAGTCTCCATTGGTTGATGATGCTAAATCCCAGCCTCTTACCCATGTTATACGTTCATTAGGTAAAATCTCCATTATCTTTAGCTGTTCAGGTCTAAATAAACCACCGTCAGGAGGGGAGGGCATTTGTAGATATTGACCTGAAAAGTTATAGGCATTAGCCATTTCCATTTCACGCAACTTTTCAATTGTGTGCTTATGAGGCCATAGCGCCGTTCCATCAGGATTTATTGCAGGTATATTGATGTGATCCCATTTCTCACCGCTTCCGCCATCCAATAAAAATCCAGATAAATCATTTTCATGAAGTCTCTGCATGATTAAAACGATA
>CAIZMK010000244.1 GCA_903934035.1 uncultured Methylococcaceae bacterium | reverse complement strand
TCAACTTCAAAATAATCAACTTTTCCTGCTAAACGAGACATCAGTTGGCGTTCATAAGCACCCCAGCCCGAGCCTAAACCTATACCGTTTAAATCAGGAAATTCTATATCTTCAGCTAACGTGACGGTCTCTTTGCCAATTAGCATGGCATAACCTAGTTCATCACTTTTATAAACGCCCCAGAATATTTCGCCCATACGTGCATCGATAGTTGTAAAAGCTGTGTTTTGTTCTTTAGTATCGTTACTATCAAAATAATCTTGAGTGATGGCCGCTAAGGTCGACACAGGGACTACAGGTAAATCTGCGCCAAAGGCGATGCCTTGAATAACACCCGTAGCAATACGAACCCCCGTAAATGAACCTGGGCCACAGCCAAAAGCCAGTGCATCTAATTGTTGTGGACGCAAGCCTGCCTCTGACATTAAGTTGTCGATCATCGGTAAGATTAGCTTGGTATGTTCGTTGGACGTCAAAGAAAAGCGTTCAGTGATTTCTCCATCTATATATAAAGCTGCCGAACAAGCTTCAGTTGCAGTTTCTACCGCTAATAATTTCATAGTTTGTTTTGATATAAGGTGTTATTGATAGTCTATTTTAGTTTAGAAATTTTTTGTAGGTCAGGTTAGCGTAACCCGACCTACATGCTTTCATTAATCATTTCAATTGTTCAATTTGCTTAAAAAATGCCTGAACATCCGCAATATCACGGCTACGTTTCATGGCGGGTACGCTATCTAAAAAAATTTGGCCATAGGATTTCTTTAATAAGCGTGGATCACAAACCATGAGTACGCCTCGATCTGTTACATCTCGAATTAATCGGCCTATACCTTGTCTTAAGGCAATCACCGCAGTAGGTAATTGATATTCAAAAAAAGGATTTTTGCCTTGTTGAGTCATAGCTTCTAAGCGTGCTTTTAAAACAGGATCGCCTGGAGATGAGAAGGGTAGTTTGTCGATAATGACGCAAGATAAAGCTTCACCTCTAACATCCACACCTTCCCAAAAACTTGATGTACCTAATAATACGGCATTATCAGTGGCTTTAAATTGCTCTAATAATAATGCCTTGGGACGACTGCCTTGAATAAATAAGGGATATTTTAGTTGTTTTTCTAAAATTTCAGCAGCTTGATTAAGTGCACGATGACTGGTAAATAGAAAGAAGGCTCTACCTTGACTGGCTTTTAAAACTGGCAAGGCAAAGTCGATAATTGTGGGTATAAAGTTTGGGTCGTTAGGTTGTGGCAAGCCTTTGGGGTGATAAAACAAAGACTGATTAGGATAATCAAAAGGGCTGTCCCAACTCATTCGATTAGCGTCATTAAGTCCTAAATTGTTAGCAAAATAGTCGAAACGATTGGCTATACTTAAGGTCGCTGAAGTAAAAATCCATGACGCCTTATGTTGCTGCATAAAACCATGAAATTCAGTGGCGATATCTAAGGGCGTAAGACTTAAGGTAAATGTTTTACGATGAATTTCATACCAACGTATCCATTTTCCACTACGATCATTTAAAATCAACTCAAGTTTCTGGGTAATTTCTTCTGCACGGTTATAGCAAGATTCAAGAGCTTTAGTTTTAACTGAGGCTAGCTTTAATTGATCAGTTAAGCGTTGCAATTGTTCTTTTACGGACTGTATGCCACCGATAAGTTTTGGATTACTAGCTATCTCTTGCCAATCACCTCGTTTAAGCTCCATGCCAAAAGACAAGCGTAGATCTTTGAGTTCATGCTCCATATCTTCGCAGGCCGTACGTAAAGCAGGGATGTCGGTGGCATCCTTAAAGTATTCAATCAAGGTATCTTGGGATAGATCATTGAGTTGTTTTGAACCTAGGGTAGTACCCAAAAAATTAGAGGCGGTATCCGCTAATTGATGTGCTTCATCTATAATCACGACTTCAGCATTCGGTAATAATTCGCCAAAACCACCATCTCTAAGTGACCAGTCTGCACATAATAAATGATGATTAACCACTAAAATATCAGCTTCCTGAGCTTTTTTGCGGGCTTTGACTAAAAAACAATCGGAATAATCAGTACAGTCTTGTCCTAAACAATTATCTAAGGTCGATGTCGCTTGATACCAAATGGGATTTGTCTCAGACACATCTGACATTTCAGAAGTATCGCCGGTTTTGGTGCGTTTCGCCCAAGCGTTTATTTGAGCTAAGGACTTTGCGTCTTCTTTACTGAAACCTAAGGTTGAGGTTAATGAGTTTTGCAATCGGTAAGTACATAAATAATTACTTCTGCCTTTTAATAAGGCGGCCATAAAAGGGGTTTTCATGGCTTTACGTATGACCGGCAAATCTTTATTGAAGAGTTGGTCTTGCAGATTTTTAGTGCCAGTTGAAATAATAGTTTTTTTACCTGAAAGTATGGCTGGCGCTAAATAGGCAAACGTTTTACCTGTTCCAGTCCCCGCTTCGGCAATTAAGTTTTGTCTGCTTTCGATCGCATTTGCTATAGCATCAGCCATTTCTAGTTGGGCTGCGCGAGGTTGATATCCCGATATTACAGTCGATAAAGGGCCTTCAAGGCTAAAAAAATGTTTTGTATCGGTCACGGCTAAGGATGCTGAGCTGGCTTTGCTAATAAATAAGGTTAATGCGTCTATAATACTTACTTTTTAAAATATTTTCGTATTATTAATCAGTTGTTTTTGTCTAGTAGCTTTGGTTTTACGTTTACTCAAGGCATGCTAAGGGCAGTATGGGGTGTTCTAAAGCCATGTTTAGGATACTAATTTGTAGTGGCGACAGATTCGCCCAGTATATTCATCTGTTAAAATGAAGTGAATTTGTCGCCCCTATAGTAAGAACTTCGTAGATTTATAGGATGAACGATGGTGAAGCAGATAGATTGTTGGTTTATTATTGTTTCTTATTAAATTGGTTGCCTCATTTTAGGATTAATCTCATGCAAAATTGGCCTATAAATCTTTATCGCGCGGAGCAGGTAAGAGAGTTAGAGCGCTTGGCGATTAGCCTTCAAAATATTACAAGTTTTGAATTGATGACTAGAGCTGGCATAGCTGTTTTTGCCACTATGAAACAGCAATGTCCAGATATGCTAGCAATTGCCGTGTTTTGTGGTTCTGGAAATAATGCTGGAGATGGCTATGTTGTGGCAAGGCAGGCAAAGTTAGCGGGTTTAAAAGTGAGGGTTTATAGTCTTATCGATCCTGAAAGTCTTAGTGGTGATGCCTTGTTGGCTTATAAACAATATCAAGAGGCACAAGGTGAAATTATTTTGTTTCAGTCAAAGCCAGTCATTGCTGCAGATGTGATTGTAGATGCCTTATTTGGCATAGGTTTATCAAGGCCAATAACAGGACTTTATGAGCTAGCTATTCAGTTGATAAATTCGACAGCCGCTAAAATTATTGCCATTGATATTCCATCCGGCATTCATGCCGAGACCGGTTGTATTCTGGGTTGTGCGGTAAAGGCCGATTGTACTGTTAGCTTTGTAGCCTTAAAGCAGGGATTATTTACAGGACAGGCCGTTGATTATTCCGGTGATATTATTTTTGAATCACTCACGTTGCCAGAAACTGTTTTTTTAGAAATCAAGCCGGCTGCTGTAAGAGTTATGAAAGCGCTGATACCTCCACGAGACCGTTATTCGCATAAAGGTCGATACGGACATGTTTTAATCATTGGTGGCGATCATGGTTATACGGGAGCAGCACGTTTGGCAGGAGAAGCCGCTTTACGTATCGGTGCTGGTTTAGTAAGTATAGCTACAAGAGCAGAACATGCTGTTTTGATGAACTTAAGTCGACCAGAATTGATGTGCCATGGTGTAGAAAGCTCCGAGCAATTGGCAGGGCTCTTAGAAAAAGCCAGTGTCGTGGTTATAGGGCCAGGTTTAGGGCAAAGTGATTGGGCAAAGAAGTTGTTTAATAAAACATTAAGCGCTGGTAAGCCGATGATTATTGATGCTGATGGTTTGAATTTATTGGCAAAGTCGCCTAACACTAATCCCAATTGGATATTAACACCTCATCCTGGAGAAGCCGCTAGATTATTGACATGTTCAACGGCTGAAATCGAGCAAGATCGATTTGCCTCAGTCGCTGCCCTTCAACGCCAATATGACGGCATTGTTTTGCTAAAAGGTGCAGGAACTTTAATTGCTTCCGCTGATGAATGTGCCATCTCTACAACAGGTAACCCCGGTATGGCATCAGGCGGCATGGGCGATGTGTTGGCGGGTGTTATTGCTGGTATGTGTGCTCAAGGTTTATCTTTAAAAGAAGCTGCACAGCAAGGCGCTTATCATCATGGTCTAGCTGCAGATAAAGCGGTCAAAAACAAAGGAGAAAGAGGTTTGTTAGCGAGTGATTTAATGCCTTATCTGAGAAGTTGGAGTTTGTAATGCAGGTTTTTTTAAATAATACCGAAGCCACCGAACAATTTGGGGCAAGTTTACATCAAGTCTTACCCGCAAAATGTGTCATTTATTTACAAGGCGATTTAGGTGCAGGCAAAACCACTTTAGTCAGAGGTTTTCTGCGTGCAGCCGGTTATAACGGTACCGTTAAAAGCCCGACTTATAATTTAGTTGAAGAATATAAAATAGACCAACAATCTGTATTTCATTTTGATCTATATCGAATAAGTTCACCTGAAGAGTTGGAATGGATCGGTATTAATGATTACTTTGCTCAACAGAGTATTTGTTTTATCGAATGGCCAGATTTAGGCTTGGGGTTTTTACCTCAGCCCGATATCGTCATCGTTATAACACAGGAAGAGCAGGGTAGATTGTTAGTTATAACTGATAATACTGAAATGAGTATTGCCAGTGCTCTTTAAAAACAACGGCATACTCGCTATAATCCTCGGCTGAATTGTTGTTTTGGAGCACTCCCTATGAGTAATTACTGGAAAATATTTATTTTCTTAGGATTACAGTTTTTGTCAGTTATAAGTTATGCGCAACAAATCGATATTATGGGCTTACGTTATATGACCAACGCTCAGAAAAGTCGACTGGTGTTTGATTTGACAGCACCAACTCAATATCGAGTATTTGCTATGAATAATCCTTCTCGCTTAATTATTGACATTAAAAATGCACATTTAAAACAGAGTTTAACTCAACCAGAATCTAACCATCCTTTGTTTGATCGAGTACGTGCTGGTTTAAAAAACGATACCGATCTACGCATAGTTGTAGATTTAAAATTAGCTATGAATGCCGATAATTTAGTATTTGGCACAAATGCTAAAGATGGAAAGCACCTCGTTATAGACTTGTTTAATCAAGAAGCTAATACGCTGACTAAAAATGAAGCACCTAAATCTGCTGTCCCCGAAGATAACAAAAAAAATACGGGTAAATCACAATCAGCTAGCGTTTCCGATAAAGCCATAACACCCAAAATTCCAAGCCGCCTTGTTATTGCTGTTGATGCGGGACATGGCGGTGAAGATCCTGGTGCTCGAGGACCAGCTGGAACTGAAGAAAAAACCATAACCTTCTCTATTGCAAAAAAGTTACAAGCATTGATTAATAATCAGCCCGGTATGAAAGCTATCATGGTGCGTAAAAATGATTATTATGTGGGTCTAAAGGATAGAGTGCGTATTGCTAGAGCGGCTAAAGCGAATTTATTTGTTTCTATACATGCTGATGCTGTTCTGAATGCCGATATAAAAGGAGCCTCTGTTTATACGCTATCGACTAGTGGAGCAAGTAGTGAAGCAGCGCGATGGTTAGCGGATAGCGAAAATGCTTCAGACTTGGTTGATGTGAAATTAAACGACAAAGAAGAAGTATTGGCCTCGGTATTGTTAGACTTAACGCAAACAGCAACTCAAGAAGCCAGTGTTAATGTCGCCAATGAAGTGTTGAAGAACTTTGTAAATGTTGCTGAACTACACAAAGATTCAGTCCAAAAAGCCGGTTTTATGGTTTTAAAATCACCCGATATTCCGTCTATATTAGTAGAAACTGCTTTTATTTCTAATGCCTCAGAAGAAGTTAATTTATTAAGCTTTCAATATCAAACAAAAGTGGCGAATGCCATATTCAATGGTATACGTAGCTATTTTAAGCAGTCATTGCCAGAAGCCAATGTAGCGGCTTTAGGCTTGTGAGTTGAATTTGCGCCTTATAATCATTGTATAGTTATTGTTTGTTGGAGCCAGCAGGTTGGGGTAAGTGATAACGAACCCCAACGCAACAGGCGATATGTTGGGGTTCGCGTTGCTTTATCCCAACCTACGAGCTAGGCGATGATAAAGGGCTGTCGTCATAGAGCACTAATCGTCGGTATTTTAGGGAATGGGTATGAAATTATATAATCAAGCAATATCCAATTCCGGTCACAAGACAAGTCAGTAAGTCGTAGGGCGGATTCGCGACAGCAATCCGCCACACATTCACAAGCTTGAAAATCATCGAAAAAAATTCACGAGTAAGCATACAGGTGAAAGTCGGTCTTAAGCTCAGTATGTGGTGGATTGCTAGCG
>CAIZMK010000243.1 GCA_903934035.1 uncultured Methylococcaceae bacterium | reverse complement strand
TAGATAACGGCACTTTGATGTTTGCGGTATTAAATATGCATCCCAATCTTCCAGTAGGACAATGGCTATTATTAACCCTGACCTTAGGGGTGGGAGGTAGTTTATTAGCCATAGGTTCAGCACCTGCACTACATGTATTGGGGCTAATGAAAGGCAATATGAAAGAAGGTGAAGGCTATACTTTTACCCTGCATTTACTTTGGATGCCTGCTATTTTATTAGGTTTTTTTGCTAGTATTGCAGCGCTTTATTTTATTAACGGCAGTACATTTTAGTTGTAATAAAATAACCCAATCAATTGAGGCGGAGAAATTGAAGAAAACATATTTTAATAAATATGAAGCCGAATCGTTCAATGCCTCTTTGCTTTGGGGTGTTTTCATTACCTTAGCTTTAACATTTATTAGTTGGCATTTTCGCGAAGTGCTTACCCCTAATAATATTTTGTTGGTCTATCTTTTAGGTGTTTTTTTTGTAGCTTTACGATTTGGTTTTTGGCCCTCTATTTTGGCTTCATTAACTATCATTCCGACCTTCGCCTATTTCATTGCCCCCCCTATTTTTTCATTAACCATTAATGATCCAGAATATATTTCAGGTTTAATGATTTTGTTGGGTGTTGCTACCATAACAAGTAATTTAGCCAAAGATATACGCCATAAGGCCTATATGGCTGAACAGAGAGAATGGCGTACCTCTGCTCTTTATAATTTGAGTAAGGAATTAGCCGAAGCTCGAAAAGAAAGTGAGATCATCGAAATTGGTGTACGTCATATCCAAGCTGAATTCGGAGTTAGAAATACTTTTATCTTTCCTGATGATAGTTGTTTTGAGCAAATTCCAATAACAAAGTCATTAAATAATCCTCCTTTATGGGGCGCTAATTTAAGTATGGCTGAATGGGTGTTCAATCATGGACAAGTAGTAGGTAAGGGCACTAATAATTTTCCTAATGAAAACGCAATCTATGTGCCCATGAATGGATCAACTGGAATAATTGGTGTGCTAGCGCTCGATGCCATCAATTTATCTAAGGATTTTCTTTCAAAAAAACGGCCACTTTTAGATACTTATATGTATCAGATTGCACATACCTTAGAACGAGCTAATTCAGTAGAACTTGCCAAAAATGCAACCTTAAAAATGCAAGCAGAAACCCTGCGCAATTCATTGCTTAGTAGTATCTCACATGATTTAAGGAATCCATTAGCAACTATAGTCGGTGCTGCTTGTACATTGGAAATGGACGAGGATCGCCTAGACAAAATCAGTAGAAAAAAATTGGTGTCTATTATCAACGAAGAAGCCCAGCGTATGTCTGATCTAACTATTAAGATTTTAGAAATGGCACGTTTGGAAGCTGGTGAAGTAGTACTTAATAGGCAATGGTATGCTGTTGAAGAAATTATCGGTAGTGCATTGCGCCGACTCGATAAAAATCTTAAAACTAGGCCTGTCAATATCCAGCTGGAAATTAATTTACCGTTGATTTATATCGATGCTGTGCTTTTACAACAAGTCATTGTAAATCTATTGGATAATGCTAATAAATATTCACCTGAGCTTTGCCCTATAGATATTTCAGTAGTAACTACTGTAAATACGTTAGTTATTAGCGTGGTAGATAGAGGTTTTGGTATACCAGAAGAATTTCATATTAAAATTTTCGACAAGTTCTTCCGAGTCAATGAGGAAAGTGCACAAAGTGGTGTAGGACTTGGCTTATCAATTTGTAGAGCTATAGTCGAAGCGCATGGTGGTGAAATTAAAGTGAGTAATCGTAGCGGTGGTGGTTCACATTTTGAATTTAACCTGCCTTTTTTAGAATGTCCACCCATCATAGATCTTGAAGAGAAAGAGTTGATGCTATGAAAACTAATCAACCATTAATTTTATTAATAGAGGATGATCCGAAATTTCAAATGTTGCTTTTTACTACCTTAGAAAATCAGGATTATCGCGTACTGACTACAACCACCGGAGAAACTGGCTTGATTGCTGTCCGCAACCAAAAACCTAGTTTATTAATTCTTGATTTAGGATTGCCTGATATTGATGGACAGGATGTTATTTGCCGTCTCAGAAAATGGTCAGAAACACCTATCATCGTGCTTTCTGCTAGAAATCAAGAAAGCCAAATCACACTAGCCTTAGACAATGGCGCAGATGATTATCTGACCAAACCTTTTAGCACAGCTGTACTTTTGTCGCGTATCAAAGCTTTGCTCAGGCGAATTGCTAAAACACCTAGTAGTCATCAAGAAGTTTTTCAGATCGGTGATATAAAAATTGAACTGACTAAACGCAGAATTTATGTAGGCGAGAACTTGGTTAGTTTGACTCCTATCGAATTTAATTTACTCAGTATACTAATACGCCATGCCGGCTTTGTAGTGACTCATCGGCAATTACTTGAAAAAGTATGGGG
>CAIZMK010000242.1 GCA_903934035.1 uncultured Methylococcaceae bacterium | reverse complement strand
GTGGTTAAGGCTGCCACTTGATCATTGGTTAATGCTTGTGCTTGTGCTGTAGTTAAGGCTGCAATTTGGGCATTTGTTAAACCATTGGCTATTTGATTAGTCGTTAAGGCCGCGATTTGACCGGTACTTAAGGTAATAAAATTGGCTGTGGTTAAACCATTAGTACCTAATTGATCAGTTGTTAAGGCTGCAATCTGGGTATTCGTTAAGGCCGCTACATTCGCTGCAGTTAATTGTTTAATATCAGTAACTGATAAGCCATTAGCTATTTGATTAGTGGTTAATGCGGCGATTTGTGTAGTTAATAGCGAGTTAATCTGGGTAGTTGTTAAGCCATAGGCTATCTGATCTGTGGTAAAAGCTTGGATTTGATCCGTACCAAATGCTTGCAAGTCTCCCACATTTAAACCAAGGGATATTTGATCGGCAGATAACGCCTGTATAGCACTAGCACTTAAATCAGCGATCTCTGATGTGCTAAGTTCAGCTATTTCAGATGTGCTCCAAGCTAATATATCAGTAGCGCTAATTGGAAATGACATTACTTTTCTCAATAATTATTAAATTAAAAAAAATTTCATAATCTAATATCTACCTTAAGCATAATCTTCAATATAGATTTTTTGGCTTATAACTAAATGCGTAACTTAGACACATATTAGTAAGATACTTTATTGCGAACTATTAGTTTAATAAGATTTTATCTTATAACTTAGTTTGTCTAATTGCTAAATAGAAGCTATTTTTGGCTTCTATTTGCTAGTTAGAGTTCACTCAAAAACTAACAAATCCAACATTCAAATAACCATGAATGATTAAACTGACTGACGATTTAATATTTCGCATGGTCTTTTCCAATAAAAGTTCGAGGAATTTGTTGGTATAACGCCGAACAATTGCAGGCACAAAAAAATGCCGGAGTAGTACCAGCAAGTTCATGACGAAAAAGATGCTGTTTATCCATGCTTCAGAGGTGCGAATAGTTTTAGCTTGAATCTGATTAAGCCCATAAGCACGTTTTCCTTGGCCAAACTTACCTTCAATCGGAATACGTTGCCTGTAATCATCTTGGCGCTGTTGTTTTTCTTGCTTAAATTGCTCTCGATTGTGTTCTGTTTGTTTTTTGGGACGACCTAAGGCTTTACCGGCATAGCGGATGCCTTTGTCTTTGAGATAAGCTCTATTTTTCTGATTACCGTAGACTGGGTCAGCCACCACGGCTTCTGGATAAAATCCATAGCGCCGCTTATAGGCCTCAACTTGGGTTTCGAGATCACCGCCTTCATTGAAGGCGTCCCAGCGTAGGTGATCAACTTTGGCAAGACCTTGTGGCGTTAAGCTCACACTTATTTTGGCACCGAACTCAACGGATTTATTGAGTTTGCCGCGAATAATAGGTCGTACATGCGGCTGATGGATGCTGACAATCCGGTCATCGCAACGATGGCTTTTAGTGCGATACATCTCTTCTTGTTGACTATAGACCTGTTGAATCACCCAATACTGTTTTAGCTGTTTTGGACTTAATGGGATCACTCGACTCGGCAGCTCATTTAACAAGGCTTCCACCGTAGCTAGATTGCGCTGCAGATACTGAAGTTGCTCTTTGATGCCTCTGCGTATTTTTTTAGAGCCAGGTCGGCGTTGTTTTACGATGGCCAAATAAGCCGATCGGGCAATTTTACGATAGGTTCTGGGCTTTTTGGTTAGTGAGCTCAGCGCATAGAGTTCATCAATCAGGCGCTCGCTGATTTCCCGACTCTCATTGAGTAAGCTCAAATCGGTGGGGAAGCGAATAGTTTGCTCTGCGACGGTAGCATCCAATATGAGACGGCCTTGATGGGTGATAACTTGTTGTGTCTCGTCACTCATGACCTCAGGATCGGTATTATCTACTGCAGTTTCAGTAGACGCTTCAGGAACGCTGGCAGGATCAGTCAATTCAGACTTTGAGTTTGCCTCATTTGGCGCTGGAGCGGTTGATAGGACTCGGCGCTCTAATTGATTGATAATCGCTTGGTGCAATTGCTCAAAAACATCAATACCCATGCGCTTTCGTATCTCTACCAATAATGACGGGGCAAAGGGGGCTTTGATAGAAAAGCCTTTTAAACCGCAAAAGTATTGTAAATACGGGTTTTCCTGAATTTGTGCGACAGTTTCTTCATCACTAAGCTTAAGCTTATGTTTGATGATAACGGCGCCGATAACCAATCTTGAATCTTTTGCTGGACGTCCCGTTTTGGTATTAAAACTTTGATAATAGGCATCTGCAAGTTCGTCCCAAGGAATGCAAGCGCTTAGTTTTACCCAGCGATTGCTCTTATCCATGGTTCGCTCAAAAGGCGACTCAAATCCTTCTATAGTAAGTTGGTTTTGGCTATGTATTCGTATCATAAGTGCACGCTTTTTATGAGGTTAGGCTCTATTTTCATGCACTTATTATATCATTTATTGACTATATAGTTAATACTATCAATAGGTTATTGTTTCTGAGTGAACTCTATTTAACAATAGGCCAATGCTTTTCCTTTGAAGACCCCCCAGGAAATAACCCAATCACTGATTTTTCAGAGCCTTTAGATT